>JAILMV010000066.1 GCA_024692185.1 Bacteroidales bacterium
AGGCTGCAGGTCCGCAATTTCACTGTCAAGGAAATTTATGACGGCCTCAGCGACGTAGCCGGCAGTCCGGTCGTGCTGGCATCCTTCGAGGATTTACGTCGGGTAAACGGCTGGGAAGAAGGGAGGGCATCCGCCTTGGAAATAACCCTCCACGACCGTTACCGCAGCACTGAGAGGGAGAAAGCCACGGCCGTAGAACTTGCCGGAACGGCATACGGGCTCAGCAAGGACGAGGACGACCCCCTGCTTGCAGTGGCATCGGTCGATAAGTATTACAATCTTTTCGCCTGGCTGGACCTGATAGACTTCAACGTGGGCGTCATTTTGCTTCTTATGATACTTGTGGCCGGTTTCAATATGATATCCGGTCTGCTGATACTGCTTTTCCGCAATATCCCCACCATCGGGACCCTGAAGGCCTTGGGCATGAGCGACCGGGGCATAGCCGGAGTCTTCCTGAGGGTTTCTGCCCGGGTGGTGCTGAAGGGTATGCTGATAGGAAATGCGGCAGCCCTGCTTTTTGCCATCGTGCAGCATTTCACCCATTTCATCCATCTTAATCCGGAGAATTATTTCGTGTCCTTCGTACCCGTGAGCGTGAATCTGCTCCAGATTCTCACAGTCGATTCAGTCGCATTTGCCGCAATAATGCTTATGATGCTGCTGCCTTCGCTGTTCATCGCCAGGGTGGACCCTGCGGACACCGTAAGGGTCAAGTGACAAAAAATTCGTAACTTTGCAGGCTATGTCGATGCTTTCCAAATACTGGTTTCCTGCCGCGGTGCTTTCCTGCGCCCTTGCGGGAGTGGTAGCTACTACCGATCCGGTGGAGAGCACATACATAGTAGCCGGTCCCGTGCAGGTGCAGGATACGGTGAAGTATCCTCTTGGGGCCTATAAGCTCAACCGCCGCGGCAATTTCGCGGCCGAGACCCTGCCGGACAGCGTCCTGCGCTCTCTGGGCATAACCATCGATTTCAGTCAGGACGACACCATCCCCCGCCTGACTGCCCGCGACACCATAATCGTCCCGGATTCGCTGCGGGAAATCGATCCTTTCCGCTACAGATTCTATGTGGCCCTGCTGGATTCCCTGACCCACCGCATAGTCAGCGACTCCCTGAAAGCCTCATACCTCAGCCTGATGGCCTCCCAGGATACCATCCAGGCCCGCCTGGACTCCGCCGACAGGTACATGCTCGACTCCCTCTACTACAGGGATTCCACCATCCGGGCCCGGGAAGCGTTCCTGGCCTGGTACAACGGCCTCAGCGACGATGAGCGTACCAGGTATGACTACGAGCAGAAAGTTAAGCGTAAGATGGCTATTGCCGACTCGCTCAAGCTGATAAAGGAGAAAAAGCAGGCCGAGAGGGACAGTATCCGCGAAAGCACTCCGCGCGTGCTGGATGCCTTTGCAGTCCAGGATTCCCTGCAGTTCACCCGCATCTTTACCTGGGAGGTGGACCAGGATTTCCACGATGTGAATGCCAGGATCCCGGACACCACCTACAACCATTATTTCTACGACTACGCTTTCCGCCGCGAGGACGTGAACTCCACCTGGCTGGGCGTGGCCGGTTCCGCCGTACAGCCTTACAACTACTTCCGCCGCAGGTCCGACAGCAGCCCGGAATTCTACTCCTACTACGAGCCCTGGAGCATGGGAGCAAAGGATTTCCGAATGTACAACACCAAGACTCCTTACACCGAGCTTGCCTACTGGGGCACGCTTCTGGCGGATGAGGCCAAGGAGTCGGACAATCTCCACATCTTCACCACCCAGAACATTCTTCCGGAGTGGAACTTCTCCCTGCTTTACGAGAGATGGGGCGGCGGTGGAATGCTCAACAACGAGAGCGTGAAGAACAAGACCACCGCAATCGGGACCAACTATCTCGGCAAGCGTTATATGATGCATGCCGGATTCGTTTCCAACACGGTAGTGAGCGGTGAGAATGGCGGTCTGATGGACATTACGGACGTAAGGGACACCACCATCGACGCCCGTGAAATGAAGGTCGCACTGGGCAAGGCAGAGTCCCAGATCAAGAAGAGGACCGTATTCCTGGACCAGCAGTACAGGATTCCTTTCACCTTCATCAACAAGTGGAGGGCCCGCAGGGATTCCACCTTCGTGCCCGACACCACCAGCGAGGACATCACCACAGCCTTCATCGGCCACAGCACCGAATGGAGCCGCTACGGCCGCCTCTACACGGATGCGATCTCCACTTCCGACGTGAATGGCCGCAGTCTCTACAACGATGTCTTCAACTACAATCCGACCTCGTCCCACGACTCCCTGGGCGTGAGCATCGTGGACAATAAACTCTTCATCCGTCTCCAGCCCTGGTCGGCAGATGCGGCCGTTTCCAAACTGGATGTGGGTATAGGAGACAAGGTAGAGACCTGGGTCGATTCTACGGCCACCAATCAGCGCTTCCGTGGGAATTCCGTCTATGCCTACGCGGGCGCCAACGGACGCCTGTTCCGCAATATGACTTGGAACGCGCGCGGCCAATTGAACTTTGCCGGCTATCATGCGGGGGATTTCAACGTACAGGCAGATGCTTCCTACAAGATCTACCCCTTCCGCAAGGCCCGCAATAGTCCGGTAGCCATAGGTGCATATTTCCGCACCTCGCTGAGCGAGCCGGATTACTATCAGAAAAAGATGTACTCCAATCATTATATCTGGGACAACGATTTCGACAAAGTGTCCGTCACCAAGCTGGGCGGGCGCATCGACATCCCTTATTGGAGACTCTCGGCAGAGCTTAGCTACGGCTTGCTCGCCAATAATATCTACTACGACACGCTGGGAGTGGTCCGGCAGAACAAAGACGCCATGAGCGTACTGTCGGCCTCGCTGCGCAAGGACCTGGTATTCGGGAACTTCCTGCATCTGGACAACCAGTTGCTCTTCCAGCTGTCTTCGGACGAGGACGTGCTGCCTCTTCCGACTCTGGCTTTGAACGCCAAGTACTTCATCCAGTTCATAGTCCAGCGTAACGACGCCGGGCAGAAAGTTCTGGAGATGCAGATAGGTGCCAACATGTTCTGGAATACTCCTTGGTATTCGCCGGCCTGGAATCCGGCCCTGGGCGTGTTCCATAACCAGAACCAATGGGAATACAACAACGGCCCGCTGATCGATTTCTTCGTGAACGCACAGTGGAAGCGGGCTTGCATCTTCTTCAAGATCGAGAACCTTTCCCAGACCTTGTTCAACAAGCCGGATTACTTTACAGCGCATCATTACATAAACACCCAAAGGGAGTACAAGCTCGGACTCTTCTGGCCGTTCTATACACAGCCGGGGAACGCGGCTTCGTCGCATGGCCTCGGAGGAGGCTCCAGGGCTACCGCAAGCGACGCTTCCTTCAGCGGAAGAGATTTGTAATATGTCCATAAAGAAAGAACCCCATAGCATCGCAATACTCATATTCACCCTCGTACTGATCGCCGGGTCGATATTCGCCGATTCCTATGCCGACAGGCTGGCCCTCAGCCGTGTAGAGCCGGAACCCACCGACACTCTCCCCAGAGGTATGTGCGCCGACTATATCATCAGCCCCTACGATTCCCTTATCAAGCATTATTCGGATTCAGCCGGGCTCGACTGGCGCCTGGTATCCGCGGTCATCTACCATGAATCCAAATTCGACAACGACGTCCGTTCCCACAGGGGAGCGGCAGGGCTTATGCAGATGATGCCCGCCACTGCCGAATGGCTGGGTGCAGACGACGTTACCGATCCTATAGAAGGAGTCCGCGTCGGGACCCTCTACCTGAAGCGCTTGCATAATGCCTACCGCAATCATACCGACGACCCTGAGGAACGCCTGAAGTTCGCCCTGGCAGCCTACAATGCCGGTGTGGGGCGCATCCAGGACTGCATCCACTATGCCCGCCTGCGCGGCGTGGATTCATCCTACTGGGACAATATAGTGGCAATCATCCCCGAGATGAGCAACGATTCCATTCTGGAGATCGATACCATCAAGTTCGGTAAGTTCAAAGGGGTGGAAACCATCGCCTACGTGGACAACGTACTGGAGAAGTACGAGCAGTACAAACGCAGGGCAGCAAGGTAGGCTATTCCGTCAGATATACATCATCGCCCGGCTCCGAGAACAGATATTGTTCCCGGGCGAAGGTTTCGAGGGTATCCTTGTCGTTGCTGAGGACTTTGATCTGGCGGTCGAGGTCGGAAATCTGCTTGCGGTAGTATTTCATCTCCTTGTTCTGCCTGTGGATGTTGAAGCCGGCACCTATCAGGCGCACTACGCTGTCCTTCTTGATGAACAGTATTACCAGGCAGATTGCGGTAGATATGATGAAATAGCGGAGGAAGGAACGTTTTTCCTTGTTGTTCCCATCCTTCTCTTTATTCCAGATATCTTTGCTGACCTTCGACATTATCGCAAAAATAACTAAATTTGTACACATAAACCAAAACAAATCATGAAACCTACACTGTTAGTTCTTGCAGCCGGAATGGGCAGCCGCTATGGTGGCCTCAAGCAGATGGACGGATTGGGTCCTTCCGGCGAAACAATTATCGATTATTCCATTTATGACGCAGTAAAAGCCGGATTCGGCAAAGTAGTCTATATAGTCCGGGATTATTTCCTCGAGGACATGAAAGCTCTTGTCAGCAAGAAGTACTCCCACGTGAAATGCACTGACGGCACTCCTCTGGAATTCGTATTCGTTACCCAGGAACTGGACAAGATCCCTGCAGGTTTCACCCTCAATCCCGAACGCCAGAAACCTTGGGGTACCGCCCATGCAGTGCTGATGGCCAAGGACGTCATCAACGAGCCCTTCATCATCATCAACGGGGACGACTACTACGGCAAGGATTCATTCAAGGTAGCCGCCGACTGGTGCAAGGCCCACGAGAATACCAGCGGACAGTATGCCATCATCGGTTTCGAGATGGAAAAGACCCTCTCCGAGAGCGGCAGCGTGTCCCGCGGCATCTGCCATTACGATGCCTCCCGCGTGCTTACCAGCGTAGAGGAGCATCTCAACATCCAGAAAGAGGCCGACGGCAAGATTTACGGGGACAATTCCGTTAACGGTGACACCCACATCGTGCTGGACGGCAAGGCACTCTGCTCCATGAACATGTGGGGCTTCACCCCCGATTACTTCGCAAAGAGCGAGGCCATATTCAACATCTTCCTCAAGGCCAACATCAACGAGCTCAAGAAGGAATTCTACATCCCTTACGCAATCGACTGCATGATCAAGGACGGCAGCGCCACCACCGAGGTGCTCTCCACTCCTTCCAGCTGGTTCGGCGTAACTTATAAGGAAGACCGTCCCGGCGTGGTGGCAAAGTTCGCCAAGCTCGTGGCCGACGGAGTCTATCCTTCACCCCTCTATTGATATGGCGAGGCGGGGTAATTTCGACCTTCTGGGCAAGTATGCCTGGTGTGTCCCCGGGGGCTCGGAGATCTTCTTCCTGACCCTGATGCTGATTCTTGGTTCCCTGCTCGGGAACTTCGTAACACTGGTCCTGGTCCGCTTTATGGGGCAGGAAATGGCCGCCGAGTATTCTATGCTGGTCTCTTATCCCATAATGTTCATCCCTGCCATGATCTGGGCTGCCTCAGCAAGCCGCAGGAACCGCTATGAGCACAAGGGACTTGCAATGGACAATACCCACTTCGCCCCTCTGAACTGGCTCAGCTGCATATTGATAGTGATTGCCTCCACCATTGCCGCCGGCATAATAGGGGACCTTACCAATTCGATATTGCCCCCCATGCCCAAATGGCTGGAAGATGCCTTTGCCAGCTTGACCACCGGAAACCTGCTGATAAATTTCATCTGCGTCAGCGTCTTTGCTCCTTTCTTCGAGGAGTGGCTCTGCCGCGGAATGGTGGAGCGTGGAATGCTCGGCCATGGGATGAAACCCTTCTGGGCCATAGTGCTTTCGGCACTCTTCTTCGCAATCATCCATCTGAACCCTTGGCAGGCCATCCCCGCATTCCTGCTGGGCTGCCTCTTCGGCTATGTCTATTATAAGACCGGTTCGCTGAAGCTTACCATGCTGATGCACTGCACCAACAATACCTGCGCCCTTATCCTCAGCAATATCGACAGCCTGAAGGACTTCGATTCCTGGGTAGATGTATTGGGAGAGGGTTATTGGTATTGCTTTGCCGCCGCAGTTTTGCTGCTGGCGCTCGCCGTGCTGGCGTTCCGCCGCATCAAGGTGGACAGCCCCCGCGGTGCTTTCGAGCAAATACCTACGGCTTTCGGCGACTAGCTTCTTAGTGGATCCGCAGAATATCGGCGCCTCGCTCCTCAGCGAGGCGTTCTGCGTATCCGGCCTCGCGTGTGCGGGTGAAGCGTTTGTCGGCAACCCCTATGAGTAGGGGGCGGCCGAAGTGTTTGAGTTTGTCGATGTTTTCGAGTAGTTCCCAGTTCTGTTCCACGGTCTTTGCGAAGCCGAATCCGGGGTCGAGTATCCAGTCTTTGATGCCGTAGGATGCGGCGCGCTTTTCGAACTCTTGGAAATATGAGTCGACGGCTTTGACTATGCCTTCGGGGTAGTCGGTGAGCTTGTCCATGGAGCGGGGGTTGCCGCGTTTGTGCATGGCGATGTAGGGGAGTCCGAGTCTGGCGACGGTCGGCAGCATATCGGGATCGTCTTCCCCTGCCGAAATGTCATTCACTATGAATGGTCCTATCCGCTCATAGACTCTCCTTACTATCTCGGCACTTGTAGTATCGATTGAATATGGAGGTGTACCCTCTAAAACCGTCTCGCTCCGCTCGACCCCTCCCAGCTGCGCTGGGCCCCTCCCTCTTACATTGCCGAGGGTGGCATGTGTTTTAGAGGGTACACCTCCATATTCAATGAAGGACAGGGCCGGAGCCAGGCGGGACCATTCATCTTCTATGGAGACGGCAGGGGCACCGGGCCGGGTGGAGACGGCGCCAAAGTCGATAATGCTGCAACCGCGGCCAAGCAACGCACCAACACGCGCCTCCACCGCCTCGGGCGACATCGCCCGCGTATCCTCCCGGAACGAATCCGGCGTCAGATTTACTACTCCCATCAGTATCATAATGCAAAGATAAAAAATTGTTATCTTTGTAAGCTATGCTAATCGTCCTTGAAGGCCTGGACGGAGCTGGAAAATCCACCCAGGTAAAAAAACTCCGCGAATACCTCGGACAGAAATGCCCGAAACTCGAATATATCCACTTCCCCCGCTACGAATCTGCAGTCTATGGAGGCCTCATCAGCCGCTTCCTGCGCGGGGAATTCGGAGCCATCGACAAAGTGCATCCCCAGCTGGTTGCGCTGCTTTTCGCAGAGGACCGTCACGGAGCCGCTCCGCAGATACGGAAGGCCCTGGAACGCGGTGCCACAGTGCTTCTGGACCGCTACGTTTACTCCAACATAGCATATCAGTGCGCCAAACTCAAGGATGACGCCGAGGCCGAGGCCCTGCGCGAGTGGATCATCAACACCGAATTCGGGGACTTCGACGAACCTCGCCCGGACCTGAACATCTTCCTGAACGTGCCCATAGGATTCGTGGAGAAGAACATCAATTCCGAGAGGAAGGGCAGCGACCGAGCCTATCTGCATCAGGCCCAGGACATACACGAGGCCGACATCGAATTCCAGAAGAGGGTGCGGAAGATGTACCTCCGCCAGGCAGAGGTGGACCCCAGCCTGCAGGTTGTGGACTGCTCCGATGCCGAGGGCGGAATGCTCGGCCCCGACGAGATATTCGCAAAGATCAAAGAACTGGTAGATAGCCGATTATGAACGGATTCAGAAGGATATGCGCAGCCCTGATGGGCATAGTGCTGCTGGTGGCCGGACTCCTCAAGCTGATGGATCCGGTCGGAGCGGGGCTGGTGATGGACGAGTATCTGAACTTCTTCCATCTGGGCTTCCTCAAAGGCATCTCGCGCATACTTGCCTCTGCCCTTGCGCTTGCTGAATCCTTGGTGGGAGCGGCCCTCATAGCCGGGGTGTGGAGGAGGATAGTCGCTATGGTGAGCGGAATAATGCTCTTCCTTTTCACCGTGCTTACCCTGGTTCTCTACATAGCCAAGCCGGCCATGGACTGCGGCTGCTTCGGCGAGATAGTGCATCTCTCCCATGCCCAGACCTTGCTCAAGAACCTGATACTGGACGCGCTCTGGTGCCTGGCCTTCATCCCCATGAAGAATCTGGGCGAGCCTCAGCGCATCAAATACGTAAGTTTCGGCCTTTCGGCCCTGTCGCTGGTGCTTTTCCTCCTGTTCAGTTCACTCTCCATCCCCCTGAGGGATTATACCGACTTCAAGCCCGGGACCGAGCTGGAGGAGCAGCCTCTCTTCTTCTACGATGCCAATTACGTTTATGCGGATTCCCTGTTGATGGAGGGCAGCACCATGGTGGTTTCCGTGTATGACGTGGCAAAGTTCAAGTCCTTCGACCGGGTGGCCGATTTTGCCAGGAATGCTTCCGCCGAGGGTTTCAACGTGATATTGCTGATGACCGCGACACCCGACGATGTCCCCGCCCTGGGAGTTAATCCGGCGCTGCTCTCCGGCACCTATTTCGCCGACCGCAAGGCCCTGCTGACGCTTAACCGCTCGAACGGCGGCGTCACCTACATCGAGGACGGGCAGATAATCCGCAAGTGGGCTTTCCGCGGCCTGCCTGGGGCAGAAGACTACGAAGCAATAAAGGAAAAGGCTCCGATGGATTATCTGATTTCCAGACAGAATCGCACCAGAGCCCTGTTCCAAGGCTTTACGCTGTATTTGTCAGCGATACTTTTCCTTCTCTAGAAGACCACTACCTGATAAGGCATGCGGGCAAGCACCTGAGGCTTGCTCATATTCTGGAATGCCCTCACGTAATCGTGTTCCATATTCTGGCCGAAGCTGGCCATCAGCATTTCCATCTCGGTGAGAGGCTTGGGATATTCCATCACGCAGTAATCCTTGGCGTCGATCGCGGAGGCTGCGTAGTTGATGGCATCTTCCAGGGTTCCGATTTCATCTACCAGGCCGATATTGATGGCATCTGCGCCAGTCCATACGCGTCCCTGGCCTATTTCATCTACCTTGGATTTCTCCATGCCGCGGCCTTCCGCCACCAGGCTGATGAATTTGTCGTAGATGCTCTCGATGCTCCTCTGCATATAGGCATACTCTGCCTGGTCGAAGGGGCGGGTAAGACGCATCATGTCGGCATGCTTGTGGGATTTTGCGGAATATACGCCTACGTGGGCCACGTCCTTGAGGGTCTTGCTCATTTCGGGAATCATTCCGAACACTCCGATGGAACCGGTGAGGGTAGTGGGGTCGGAGAATATCTTGCTGCAGTTATTGGAAATCCAGTATCCGCCGGAGGCTGCCATGTCGCCGTAAGAGGCAATCACGGGAACCTTTTCGGCAAGGAGGTCGAGTTCGTGCTTGATCTTCTCGGAGGCCAGCACGCTGCCGCCGGGGGAGTTGACCCTGAGCACCACTGCGCCTATGCCGCTGTCATTGCGCACCTGGTCGATGACCTTGGCGAACCTGTCGCCGGCCACGTCGGTGATGGCTTTGCCGTCCACTATCTGACCGTCGGTGTAGATGACTGCAATCCTGTTGCGTGAGCGGAAGTTGGGCACGCCCTTCACCTGGGCATAGTCGGCGAAGGGGATGAACTGCACGTCCTGGAAGCGCCCTGCGACGGCCAGGGTGGCAAGCCTGTTCTTCAGCGAATCACGGCTGAGGAGACCATCTACCAGCCCTGCTTCCAGATAGTCCTGAGGCATGCAGAGGGAGAGATTCTCCACCATCTTATCCAGTTTCTCGAAGGGAATACCGCGGCCTTCGGCGATGGTCTTTCCTATGCTCTCCCACATCGAGCTGACCATGCGGTCGTACTGCTCCTTGTTCTCCTCGCTGGGGGAGTTGCGCACGTACATCTCTCCTGCGGATTTATATTTTCCGTGGCGGATGAGCTGCATGTTGATGCCGGCCTTGGCAAGCAGGTCCTTGAGGTAGAAGGACTGTGCGCAGAGGCCCGCGAAGCTGCCGTCGGCACCTTCGTATTCGCTCATATATATCTTGTCGGCCACCGAGTTCAGGTAGAAGGTGCCCGCATTGGGTTGTTCCGTGAATGCCACCACTGCCTTACCGCTGCGGCGGAAGTTCTCCAGGGCCTTGCGGATTTCTCCCATTGCGGAGATGCCGGTGGTGCTGTTGTCGGATTTCAGGAAGATGAACTTGACTCCGGGGTCCTGGGCGGCGGCGTTGATGGCCTGCACTGCCTTGTATAGGCCCACGTTCGCCATGGGTGTCTGCTGCTGGATTGCAGCAAAGGGATCCATGGGCTTGTCCTGTTCGGTGATGGTCACTTCGGAAAGGTCCAGGGCCAGCACTCCGCTCTTGGGAAGTACCACGTTGCCCTTGCCGCCGGATAGGGAGCTGGCCATTCCTCCTAAGATAAAAAACAGCAGGATGTTGAAGATAATGATGCCGCAGATTACGGCAAGAAGCATTTTGAAAAATTGTTTCATATTTTTCGCTGAAGTTTTCCACAAATATAATATTTTCTGCTCTTTTAGATTTGTTTTTTTCTGCTCTGGCTCTTATATTTGCGAAGAGATATTTTTAAACATTCAAAACTATGGCTAATAAGTACGCAGGTACCCAGACCGAGAAAAACCTCCAGACCGCATTCGCTGGAGAATCCCAGGCAAGAAACAAATACACTTATTTCGCTTCGACCGCCAAGAAGGAAGGTTTCGAGCAGATCGCTGCCATCTTCCTTGAGACTGCCGACAACGAAAAGGAACACGCAAAACTTTGGTTCAAGGAACTCGAAGGCATAGGCGACACCGCCGCCAACCTTGCCGACGCAGCTGCAGGCGAGAACTACGAGTGGACCGATATGTACGACGGTTTCGCAAAGACCGCCGAAGAAGAAGGTTTCAAGGCCCTCGCAGCAAAGTTCCGTATGGTGGCAGCCATCGAGAAGCGTCACGAAGAGCGCTATCGCGCACTCCTCAAGAACGTCGAGACCGCCCAGGTGTTCGAGAAGTCAGAGGTAAAGGTATGGGAATGCCGCAACTGCGGCCACATCGTGGTCGGCACCAAGGCTCCCGCCGTATGCCCTGTCTGCGCACATCCTCAGGCATACTTCGAGGTTCACAAGGAGAATTATTAATCTTTAAGCTTGAAGCCGAGAGCCGTCAGCTTTTCCGCCATCTGCGGGCTTCCGCCTCGTAGCTTGACGGTGAATGACGTGAACTCGCGGCGGATGGGATAATCCCCGCGCAGGCGCTCGAATGCGCCCAGATCCGCCCGTAGAGCATCGCTGTCGGCGCTGATATCATAGGTATGCAGGACTGTTTCCGTAAGTACGTCCTGCATGCTTTTTTTATCTGCATCCACTTCGAATTCCAGCGACTGTGCGGGAGCGGGGATGCCGCTGGCTTTCCAGTCGGTGAGGGGCAGGCCCAGCACTTCCGCCACGGTCCTTACCGAGGCTGTGGTGCCGTTGGCCTTGCCGTCGGCGGAATAGCCGGCTATATGGGGAGTGCTGAAGTCCAGCAGTTCCACCAGTTCAGGGTCGAGTTCCGGTTCTCCCTCCCATACATCCAGGCAGGCTCCGCCAATCTTTCCGGCTGCCAGCACGGCCTTAAGGGCCTTGTTGTCCACCACCGGACCGCGGGAGGAGTTGATGAGTATCTGTCCGGGATTCAGGCTGGCCAGGCGGGCAGCGTCGAAGAGATGCCAGGTCGCATCGGGGCCATCCTTCTGCAGGGGTACGTGGAGGGTGATGATGTCGCTGTGCTCCAGCAGATAATCCAGGCTCACGAAGCCCTCGGGGCCTTCTTTGCGGGCCCTGGGAGGGTCGTTGAGGAGGACTTTCATCCCGAGTATGGATGCGGCTTCCGCCACCTTGCTGCCCACGTTGCCTACGCCTACCACGCCTAGGGTCATCCCCTCCAGCGAAAGACCGCGCTTGCGGGCCAGGGTCAGCAACAAGGCAGTCACATACTGCTTCACGCTCCAGGAATTGCAGCCGGGGGCGTTCTTCCAGATTATCCCATGCCCTTCGCACCAGGCGGTATCGATGTGGTCGAAACCTATGGTGGCGGTGGCAATCACTTTTACGGAAGATCCGGCCAGCAGGGCCTCGTTGCAGGCCGTGCGGGTGCGAGTTATCAGCGCGTCCGCGTCGCGCACCACCTCTGCGGTGGTTTCCTTTCCCGGGAGGTAGATAACCTCTGCATAAGGCTCGAGTGCCCCGCGGAGAAAGGGTATCTTGTTATCTGCAATGATTTTCATCAGTCTTTGAATCTGTCGGGATGTGCCCAAAGACCCAGGGCGGGGTTGGAGATGTAGTAGATTTCCTCGCCGTCAGGCATGGTATTCCAACCGTCCTTTAGCTTTTCTATCGGATAGCGGGCCACCATCTCATCGTAGCTGCAATATTTGAGGCCGACGCCTTCGATTTCCTCGCGGCTCATGCCCGGACCGGGGCAGTAGGTGATGCTGAACCTGCCTTCGGAAGAGCCGTGGATCAGATGGGCGGATGCGCCCAGATTATCCTGCAGGTCCTGATTCTCCTCCGTGCACTTGAGGGTGTGCGGAGTGCCCTTGTAGCCGTATTTGCGGATGAGGCCGTCGATGGTCTTATCTTCCCCGAACTCCTTCAGGGCGGGAGCCAGAACTATCAGTTCAGCCCCGTCCGCTAGGGCCATGCGGGTACGATATACGCTCTTGTTGCCCAGCCAGGTGCTCTTGAATTCTTCCGGGTCCAGATAGACCAGACATTTCTTGATGGGATGGTCCACCATTATGAAATTGACCTCCATCGAAAGTGCGCAGGCCTTGCGGAAGCATTCTGCATCGTCCCCGATGAAAAGGCCCTTGAGGTCCATCTTTCCGCTCTCCTGGTTCTTTGCCAGCACGGTCTGGATATAGACTATGGGCAGCTGGGGGATGAAGTGCTCCCTGGCATATTCGAAGACCTGCCTTACGGGACCTCCGGGACGGCCCATCAGGCGCTCCATTCCATAGGAAGAACCTATGAAGTGGCTCTTGTTGATGCCCTCGCTGCCTCCTACGCCCACGAAGATGTTCTTGGTATAATTGGCCATTCCCACCACCTCGTGAGGCACTACCTGGCCGATGGAAAGTATCAGGTCGAAGGAAGGGTCCAGCAGCAGTTTGTTCACCTGTGCGGGCCAGTCGTAATGCAGTTTTCCTTCGGAGACTTCTTCTATGTAGGATGCCGGCACGCGGCCCACGGTCACTACGTCGTTGCGCCAGTCATGCACGCGGAACCTGTCCAGGGGAGTGTGGCCGAACATTGTTCGGATCTGCGCCTCGGTCATGGGGCTGTGGGTCCCGAGGGCGGGCAGCACATCCGTCAGGGCATCTCCGAAATAATCATAGACCATCTCGGTGATGGGCCCTGCAAAGGAATTGAATCTTGTGAAATCCGGGGGTATGGCCAGCACCCTGCGGCGGGCTCCCATCGCGTCGAATACCTGTTTCAGCGCCGCACGAACTTCGTCGGGGCTGATTACGTCGGTCTTGGAACCTCTGCTGTAGAATAGCATAATCTAATTAGTCTGGTTACGAATAACACTGCAATTTACGCAATAATTCATTAAATAGCGACACTAGCGCACGTTGACCAGCGAACTTGAAACGGCGAAGGCCACGCACTCTACTATGGTGTCGAAACCGAGCTTGCCCTTGATACGCTCCTTGTAGCTGTCCACCGTGGTGGTGGCAACGCCCATAGCGGAGGCTATCTGGGAGTTGCTGTATCCGGAGGTGACCATCTGCAGCACTTCCATCTCCTTGGGGGTAAGGCTTTGCGGCCGGCGGGCCTTCAGCTTGTCTTCTCCGCCGAAGAGGCGGATAATCTCCTTTTCGGGGATGGTGTCGCCGAAGAAGATGCAGTCCCCGGCAGCGGCAATCTCCACCGCCCTGGCAATCTCCGCCGGCTTTGAGTCCTTGGCAAGATAGCCCTTGGCTCCGTAGCTGATGGACTGGATGATGTAGCTGGGGGTCTTGTAATGGGAAAGCACTATCGCGGAAATATGCGGGAAGGCCTCGCGCAAGATCGAAAGCAGGGTGATTCCGTCCGTCTGCTGCTCCAGGGAGATGTCCACTATTGCCACGTCCGTGTCGGGATGGGCGTTGAGGTAGGAGATGGCCGTGCCTGCCGTGGAGACGTGATCCACGATGCTTATGTTTTTGTCGCCTTGCAGGGCCAGGCGCAGTCCCATTGCAAAGACTGCGGAGTCTTCGATCAGCAGAGTCTTAATCATTTCGTTTCAGATGTATGGTCATTTCGCATCCGCCTCCGGGGAGGTTACGTGCCTGGAGCGAGGCACCCAGTTTATCCAGCAGTTCGCGTGTTATTACGAGCCCCAGATGTCCGGGGCGGGAAAGGCTTTTCATCGTTTCTTCGTCCATGCCGGGGCCTTGGTCGGAGATTGAAATATCGCAGCCCACGGCCTTGATGGTCACTTTTCCGCCGGAGGGCGTGTGCTTTACTGCATTGTCCAGCAGGTTCCTAAGGCAGGTAGTGAGCATGTGGCGGTCGGTGAGCACGGTCATATTCTTCGGGAAATCGGTCGAGATGGCCCTGCCTCCTATGGCCTCGGAAACTATCTCGGAAAGCTTTTCCTCGCGCAGCACGGGCTTCAGCACGCCCTTCTGGCTGACCGACCACATCAGCAGGTTTTCCAGCATCTCCGAGGTGCGGTCCGCGGATTCCCTGATGGCCTTTACGCCCAGCTTGGTCTGGTCCCCCGGCAGGGCGTCGAAATTGTCGTCCAGCGATTCGGATAGCTGGCGTATGCCCGAGACGGGATTCCTGAGGTCGTGGGAGATTATGTCGAAGAAACGGTTGCGGGTTTCGAGCTCTTCCCTTATCCTGGCGGTTTTCTGCTTCACGGCCTCCTCCAGTCGGGCATTGTCCTGGCGCAGCTTACGCTCGCGCAGGCGCATTCCCAGCAGCACCAGGCCGGCGAGCAGCGCTATGTAGAGTATCAGGAAGGGCCAGCGTAGCAGCAGGGGTGCGTAGATGCGCATCTCCTGCGAAAAGCCTCCGTCCTGCCATCTTCCGAAGATATCCGAGCATTGGATGCGCAGGGTGTAGCGCCTAGGAGGGAGTCCATTGTATTTACCTTGCAGCAGGGGATAGTCCGCGGAAATCCAGTCCTTGTCGGAGCCCTCCAAGCGGTAGCGGTACTTCAGCAGCGGGGCCTGCGGCAGGTTCTTTACGGAGAAGGAGAACGCCAGGCGGGAACCCTCCTGCAGATAATCCGAAAGCAGTATTTCGCTTTTTCCGGCAGATGTCAGCAGGCTGTCGGGGTGGAAGATGGCCGCGCCGGAACTCCCTCCGAAGGCCAGGGAACCATCTGCGAGGGTGCAGGAGACCTTCTCTCCGTAGATGTCGGAGGGCAGGCCCAGCTTCTTCCGGACAACGCCCGTGCTCCCGTCAGGCTCTATGAAATACAGGCCTTCTTCCGTGCCCGCCCAGAGCCTTCCTGCAGCATCGCATTCCAGCGACTGCACGCTCATCCCGTCCAGGAAATGCCTGCCATCGGGACTCCAGATCCCGGCGTGGGTGGCTGCCCAGACGCTTCCGTCCGCTCCCAGGCAGAGGTCGGTCACATAGTCGTCCGGGATGGAAGAATTCCCTTTGTAGAACTTGCGGACCAGCCCGCTCTGCTTGTCGATTATGTTCATTCCTGCCTCGGTCGTGCCGAAGACCATATTTCCTTCCCTGTCCGCAATCAGGCAGCTTGCCAAGCGCGAACTGAGATAGATACAACTGTCTTTTTCGGGGGTAGGATATTTGAAGGGACTCATCCATCTCGGGGCCAGGGTGCGTCCGCTGCTGCGGTCCCATCCGTTCAGCCCGGCGCCCTCCCAGGTGGCTACCCAGAAACCGCCCTCGTCATCTTCCAGGAAGGCGGAAATCCAGTTGGATCCGTCCATATCTCCCGCAACCACGTGCTGTTCCTTCGGGAGAGCTCCGCTGATCTTTCCCCGGCTCATACGGCCGTTTTTCCAGATATTGAAACCCACTCCAGCCCAGAGGCCTATGTATATTGTACCACCCCTGTCCTCGTAGAGGCTGGAAACATAGCCTTCGTTCGCCCTACGCTCGGGACGGTAATCTACCCTGGTCTGCTTGCTGCCGTCCACTATGAAGGCTCCGCAGTCCCCGGTCCCGACCCAGAGGCGGCCGGAACTGTCCTGCATCAGGGCGGTAATCATCTTAGTGGGTAGATTCAGCATTTCTGCCTGCTGGAAGGATGGGCTCAGCACCGAAAGGCCGTTGTCGCCTCCTACCCAGATGTTCCCTTGTACGTCCTCAAAGAGGCAGTATAATTCGTTGGAAGATAGGGATGCGGCATCGTCCGGATTGTGCTTGAACAAGTCCGATTTCTCCGGCTTTTCACTGTCCATCAGGGCCAGGCCGTAGGACCCGGCGCACCATAGCCTTCCGCGGCTGTCCGCCATCAATCTTCCGTGGGCCAGGGGAGCGCGGCCAAGGCTCCTGAGCTCATCTTCAATTATACAAAGTTCGGAGTGAAAATCGTCGAAGGAGTATAGCTTGCCCCCGATTCTGGAATAGCTGCCCATGGCGCAATGCCTGGAATACTGGATTATGCATTCGGGCCGGACGCGGTCCTGGATGTATTGGCAATGGACTATCCGCCCGCCTATCCAAATCTTCCCATCCTCATCCTCGTACAATTGATGATAGGGATAATCTCCCTCGGCATATACCATGCTGTAGTTGCAGTGGGTGCATTCGCGTATTCCCTCGGCGGGATTGTATTCGAGTTTCAGTATCAGGCTGTCGGCCGTGGAGGCCCAGATTGCCCCGTCGGAATCGCAGCATAGGGCCCGGATATGATTCTTCGGACCCTGGATGAAGTTGTCCCCGACTTTGACGCAGATACCTTCAGTGGTGCCTGTCCAGATCCTGTCCTGCCTGTCTACGGCAAGGGATGTGACCCTGGCTGCTGGCAGGCCGTCCTCCTGTTTCCATGAGCGGAACCTGACTCCGTCGAAACGGTTCAGCCCGTTCCTGGTTCCTATCCAGAGAAAGCCTTCCGAGTCCTGGGTAATCGCATATATCGTATTGGAACTGAGTCCATCGGCGCTGCCATAGTTTACAAATCGCCCGCCTGTGGCCCCCAGGCCCCAGGAAAGCAGCAGCAATAGGATGGAAACAAAGGTGCGCATCACCACAAATATAATGTTTTAGCCGTTAAAAACACTTCAAGAATACTTATATTTGGAACATGAGAAAGATTATTTTTCTGCTCATGGCGTTTTCTTGTGCCATGCTTTCCGCCCAGGGAACCAGGGTTGTATTCATAGGTGATTCCATAACCGACGGCAACTGGGGCGTAGTCAGCAATTACGAGCCTACATCTGCCGGACGCAGCCAGACTGATATGAACCATATCTATGGCCACGGCTATGTTATGCTGATAGCTTCGCACTACCAGAGCAAATACCCACGCAAGGGATATGAGTTCTTCAACCGCGGTATCAGCGGCCACAGGCTATGCGATCTTGCAGCCCGTTGGAAAGAGGACGTATTGGACCTTCATCCGGACGTTCTGAGCGTGCTTATAGGCACAAACGACGTGCATTCTTATATTTATTCCGGAACAGCTGAGCCTTTCGATATAGAGGCCTGGGAAACCACATACAGGGGCCTTCTGCAGCAGGTCCGCAAGCAGAACCCTTCCGTAAAGTTGGTTCTCTGCGCGCCCTTCAGCCCGCTGGATCAGGCCCTGACTGCCAGTCTTGCCGCTGCGGTAAAGGAACTTAGCAGAGAGTTCGGAGCCGTTTACGTGCCCTTCGACTCTATGTTCGGAAAGCTTCTCTCACGCGGAGATGCTCCGAATTATTGGATATGGGATAAAATACATCCGACACCCGCGGGTCACCGCCGGATGTCGGAACTATGGATGCGCAAAGTGCGCCTATAGGAAATCTTCTACCGTCTTGGTCTTGTCCCAGACGACCTTCTGCCCGAACAGACTGTCAGTTTTTGCCAGATAATCTTCAATGGGGGAGAGTCCGGCTTCTTTTCTTAAGCTGTCGAGTTTTGAGATGTCCTCCACAGGCCACAAGTATAGCTGCATGCAGAACTGGTCTTCCACGAATTCCGCTGCCATGTGTATCTGGGTGCCGTATATTTGTGCTTTACCGTCATTCATCAGGACGCGGTCATATAGAGTCGCATAATCGCTTTTGGCCAGTATCCCTTCTTCTGCCTTTGCCTTTACCAGAGGCAGATACTTTTTGCGGAAAGCGTCGTCGGCGTGGTCTATCACCAACCAGATTCCTTGGTTCGCCTTGTCCGAAAGCCCTTCGGGCCAGCCTTTTTCGTCCAGGATGTAGGAAATCAGTATCTGGTTTAGGGAATCTGTCTTCCTCATCTCGGCCTCGTGCTTGATGGTTTCTTCGGCACTTGCTTCGGCCATGCCGGCAGTCCATTGCCGGACCTCCTGGTCTTTGTCATACACCGCCTCCAACAAGGTGTTGTAAGGTTTGCATCCCGCGAACAGCAGGAACACGGGAATCAAAAAGCAGAAGATGAATTTTTTCAGTTTCATAATTTTGCTATAGCTAAACCTCAGGATTCTCCATATCGGAAAGAATGTTTTCGTAGGTGCCGATAAGTCGGTTATGAATTCTGAAGGCAAGGATCAGCCCTATGATGGCCCCGATGGTTATACCGGCTAATAGCGGAATCAGTTCCCGCTTGGGCATGCCTGCATGCAAGCATTCTCCGACGAAATATCCCACCCATATCACGAAGATAGGCACATGGATGCGGAACCAGCGGAACTGGTTTTCTTTCCTTTTCTTGATTTCCTTTATGAAGGCTCGGGTGGATTCCCCGGAAATGCTGTCGATATCCAGGTCACGGTCGCACTCTTTCGCCACCATCTCAACCAGCATCCACACTACGCTGACTATCAGGAAGGGCAGCCGCAGGCCAAACTGCCAGGTCAGAAGTGAAACTCCTGCGATTGCAATTATCCCCGCGAAAAAGCTGATCCATTTTTTCTGGTTGATGAAGTTGATATCTTTACGTATGGACTGACGGATGAGTTTCTCCTTGTCCATTTCCATTTTCTGGAACTTCTCCTTGAGTTCGGAGTAGTCTTTCCTTATTTGTTCAAGATCTTCCATTTCTTGTAGTTCTTACTGGTTTGACAATTTTTTCAGTTGTTCCTTGATCCGGACAAGACGAATGGAGACGTTTTTCACGCTAATGCCGACTATCAGCCCGATTTCCTCGTAACTCAGGCCTTCGAGCCAGAGGAGCACTATTCCACGGTCCACAAGACCGAGGTGGTTGATACGGGCGTACAATTGCCCTGTCTGCATGGCTTTGTCGCTAATCTCTTCGGCTACATCGATTTTGGTGGAGATGGGTACCTGCTCTCCGTGCCGTTTTTTCGATGCTTGCTGATTGATGCAACTGTTGAGGCTGACGCGATAGACCCAGGTCTTCACGTCGGAGTCGCCCCTGAAACTGCCGAACCCCTTCCAGAGTTTTATAAGAATCTCCTGGAAGAGGTCATCGACTTCGGCTTTGTCGTCGGAGAACATGTAGCAGACCATGTAGATGGTGCTTTTATGCTCCTGGATCAGCCGAGTGAATTCTAGTTCGTCTGTCTTCATTTTGCCGGTTCTTTACTAGATTAGACAGCAAAGCCGGTAAATTTACTACAAAAAAACGAATGGAATTCTCTTTAATTCTGTTCAACCTTGATATCTGCAACGCTATCCTTTACGGATCCGCGCACATACAGGGTCCTCTTTTCTCCGCTCAGGTTGGCTGCGGCAGTGATCGTGATCTTCTTTGCGGAAGAGTCATACACGGCAGTCAGCCAATCGTGGCTTGCAGAAAGCATAGGGGAGTCCTGCGGAGTTTCGTCGTGCCACTCTTTACCGTCATAATCGGCTATCGACAGAAAATGGATATGCTTTTCGCCATATACATAAAGCACTCCGCCTTCGGCAGTGAAGCTGACTTTAGCCGGGTAACCATAATTATCGTCCTTGTTGCAAGAGGAAAGCAAAACAGCTATAAGGGCTGCTACGAGGATAGCAAATATTTTTCTCATATTATCGTTTTATATAGATAATACTTATCCCCCTCAAATCTTGCATGGCGTTTTGGAGATTATTGAAAAGAATCTGTAACTTTGTCCCAATATGGACCATATCTCTATTTTGAAGGCGGTTCTGGCATTGCTTTCGGGCATAGGAATCTTCCTGATTGCCTGCCAGATGATGAGTTCCAATTTGGAGGCCGCCAGTTCGGACAGGCTCAAAAGGCTTTTCGGTAAGACCTCGTCCAATCCGTTTCTGGGTGTCGGCATAGGCGCCGCCAGTACGGCATTAATCCAAAGTTCCGGTGCTACCACGGTCATGACCATTGGTTTCGTCAATGCCGGAATAATATCGCTTTATCAGGCAGCCACCCTGATTTACGGAGCTAACATAGGTACTACGGTAACCGCGCAGATCGTCGCCCTGGGTATGTTCGGAGGCAACGGCATCTCCACGACACTGATATTCTCGGCCTTTGCAGGCCTGGGCGCGTTCATGGTGCTGTTCTCCAAGAAAGATGGGTGGAAGACGGTAGGAGGAATAATTACCGGTTTCGGTATGCTCTTCGTCGGTCTCTCCTTGATGAGCGGATCTATGGAGGCCTTTGCTGCGCAGGATGCGGTGAAGACCTTCCTGGCAAGCATTACCAATCCTTTGCTGCTGGTTCTGATAGGCGCATTGCTGACGGCTATAATCCAGAGTTCATCGGTCATGACGTCCATCGCTTTGGCAATGGTGGTGACCGGCCTTATTTCGCTGGATCAGGGTATAATGCTTACCATGGGTTCCAACATCGGTTCCTGCGTCGTGGCAATCCTGGCCGGTGTAACCAGCGGTCTCAATGCCCGCCGTACGGCCCTAATCCACCTTCTGTTCAACTGCTTCGGCGTAGTCTTCTTCCTGATCATTGCTTGGATCATCAGCCTTTTCAGCGATATCAGCTACGGCTCCCTGTTCGCGAAATGGTTCCCTCATGCTCCTCAGACGCAGTTGGCAATGTTCCATACCTTCTTCAATACCATTACCGTAGCGGTGATGCTTCCGCTGACCCGTCCTTTGGTAAATCTGGTATGCCACTCTCTGCCGGAGAAGAAAGAGGGCGTGGAACCTGCGATGAAACTGCATTACGTCAACGAAAATATGTTGCGTAC
>JAILMV010000128.1 GCA_024692185.1 Bacteroidales bacterium
GAGTCCACGCGGGCGGCGCAGGCAGCAGCCTCCGCCTCGCTGACGGGGGCGGCGCAAAGCAGCGAAATCTGGATGTTCTCCTTGAAGTAATTGCTCACCCTGCCGGCGCTCAGGATCAGGGCAGTGGCGACTCCGATCAGCAACAGGACCAAGCTGATGCTGATCAGCGAGGACAGATAAGCCCCTGTCAGACGCCTCTTAATCTTTTTCTTTTCTCCCTTAGGCATAGTTACGGAAATTGACCCAAAGATAATGAATAATCAATATTTCAAAAAAAATTTCGTACCTTTGTTAAAATCGATCACAATATTCAATGGCTGAAATTTCAAAAAAAGTCCTGTTCGTAAATTCGGAGATATTCCCTTACCTTCCGGACAGCGATATTGCCCGGATCGGGAGGAATCTCCCCCAAGGCATACAGGAGCGGAAAAAGGAAATCCGCTCGTTCATGCCCAGGTTCGGCTGCATAAATGAGAGGAAAAATCAGCTTCACGAGGTAATACGCCTTTCGGGCATCAACATCATAATCGGAGACGTGGACCGTCCCCTGGTAATCAAGGTCGCATCCATTCCCGCAGCCCGCATGCAGGTGTATTTCATCGACAACGAAGATTATTTCCGCCGCAAAGCAGTGTATGCCGATGCGGACGGCCGTTTTTTCTCCGATAATGACGAGCGCGCAATCTTCTTCGCGAAGGGCGTTCTGGAAACCGTCAAAAAACTCCGTTGGGCGCCGGACATCATCCACTGCCACGGATGGATAACGCATCTCCTTCCCGCCTACCTCAAGCAGGTGTACAAGGACGATCCTATCTTCTCCAACAGCAAGGTGGTCCTCTCGCTCTACAATGACATCCCCTCCGCAAGCTTCGCAGCGGACTTCGCGGCGAAGGCGGCCACGGGCAGCATCAAGGCGGAAGACCTTCCCATATGCTCCCAGCCCGATGGCATAAAACTTGCTGAAACGGCAGCAAAGTATTCGGACGGTATCATCCTCGGTTCCCCCGACCTGGATTCCAAGCTGGTGAAATACTGCAAGGATCTCAAGGTTCCGGTGCTCCCCTACAAGGCAGAGGCATTCGAGGACGGCAGCTATATCGACGATTACGATGCCCTTTATGACAAGCTGTAAAAGATGAAATCAACTTGGTTTATTGCCGCCGCAGCCACATTGGCTTGCTGCGTCGGCTGTGTGTCGGAAAACAATGAGCTTGGCGGGAACTTGATCCCCGCCAACCATATTTATAAAGTGGTCACCACCGATGCCATGGAGGTGCCCGTGAGTATGAAGATGTCGGATAGCCTTTCCGCATATTCATCTACCCGCATCACCATCGGAGCCATACGCAATGACGAGGAATTCGGGCTCAGCACGCGCAGCAGCTGCGTGACCCTGGTTCCTATGTTCATCGACGAGCTCGACTTCGGCACCAATCCCGTGTTCCGCCAGTTCCACTTCTCGGCCATCGCCGACTCCATCTCCGTCTGCGACCTCAACCAGAGCAACACCCTGCAGAGCGTATTCGTGCACGAGCTCAGCGAGCCGCTGGACAGCGACTATCTCACCTACTGCAAGACCCAACCTGCCCACGGCAGCGAGCTGATCACCACCAACGTGCCGGTAATCGGACCCGGGGACTCCCTCAGCTTCAACTTCACCAAGGCCTTCGGCGAGAAGTACCTCGGCATCACCGCGGATGACCTCAAGGACATCAAGAGCTACACCAAGCGCTTCCCGGGCATCCACATCACCACCAACGAGCCGGTAGGCCGCGGCGGGCGCTTCAACATCTTCCAGCTCCAGCTGCAGTACGACAGCGACTATGGCTACCTGGCCGGAAGCTACGCGGAACTCAAGTTCAAATCCACCTGGAACATCGACGGCGAGGACGTGACCAAGGACAGCAGCTTCTTCTTCTACTTCTCCCCCACCGACTTCTACGACCTGGATTCCCTCTTCAACAAATCCGGAACCGGCAGCTTCCCCCAGTACTGCGCAAATGTTACGGGAGATGCTTCCGCGTCCTTCGTGGGTGATGCAGGGGATTATATCTATGTAGATGGCGGCGGCGGAGTCAAGCCCTGCTTCTCCGCGAAGGTGCTGCGCCAGAAGGCCATCGACGCAATCGCAGCCAACGGCCACGACCCCAAGAAAGCCATCATCAACAAGGCATCCCTGACCATGCACTATCTGCCCTCGGACGAGAATTTCGAGCAGATGCACAAGGTCCCCCAGATACTCAATCCTACCTGCCGCATCAAGACTTCGGACACGACCTTCACCTATATGGGCCTGACCGACGCCTCCGACAGCAACGAGGACCAGGGCGACATCCACCGCGCCCAGATGACCTACTCGCCGGACATCACCTACCATCTGCAGACCCTGCTGGGCCTGGACGATGACAACGCCCAGCTCGCAGCCGGCAGCTACGACATCTGGATGCTCATCCAGCACAACGACGTGATCACTACCACCACCAGCGGCAACGCCGAGGCCAGCGAGTACTACAACTATCTGGCATACCAGAGCATGATGGGCAATATGTACG
The DNA here is from genome assembly GCA_024692185.1 of Bacteroidales bacterium. Classification (GTDB taxonomy): domain Bacteria; phylum Bacteroidota; class Bacteroidia; order Bacteroidales; family UBA932; genus Cryptobacteroides. Next base: position 2,553 of record JAILMV010000128.1, read on the forward strand.
GCGGCTACGGCTACGGCGGATATGGCTACGGCAGCTACTATTCGAACTACTACAACTACGCAATGATGGCGCAGATGTACGGCAGCTCGAGCACCTCTTCCAAGACCCAGGCCAACCTGGACCGCGACCGCTACTACTACTGCAAGCTCTACGGCCCTACGGCAGCGGATCCCGAGCTGAGGCCGAAGTTCAGCTTCACCTACTCCATCCCGAACGAATAATCCATCCTATATGAGAAAACAGCTATTTCTGGCAGTTGTGGCGATGATAGCCATCACAGCCTGCGGCGGAAAGAAGAAGACCGCCCAAGCCGCTAACGAAACCCAGGCCCAAGAAACCAAGGTTTCCATGGTAGCCAGCACCGACGAAGGTGCCATGTTCACCGATTTCGAGATCGCCCAGCCCGACGGAAGCGTAGCCAAGCTCTCCGACTATGTAGGCAAGGGTAAGTACATCCTGGTAGATTTCTGGGCAAGCTGGTGCGGCCCCTGCAAGAGGGAGATTCCGAACATCAAGGCTGCCTGGGAAAAGTATAAGGGAGATAAGTTCGACGTGCTGAGCGTTGCCGTGTGGGACAAGGTCGAAGATACGGCCGTTGCCGCCAAGGAACTCGGCGTGGAGTGGAACCAGATCGTGAATGCCCAGCAGGTTCCCACCGACATCTACGGCATCGAAGGCATCCCTCACCTCATCCTCTTCGGCCCCGACGGCACCATCGTCAAGCGCGGTGACGCCCTCCGCGGCCCCGGCCTCGATGAGGTCTTGAGCGCTATTCTTTAAGCAAGGAAGAAGCATAAAAAAGACCGGCTGCAAGTATTTGCAGCCGGTCTTGTGTTTTCAGTCTAATCTAATGAGATTACTCGGATACGCCAAGTTTCTCGGCAACCTTTGCGATAGCATCGGCAACGGTAGCGATGGTGCTGGTCTCCTCATCGGGAATCTTAACACCAAACTCTTTCTCGAACTCCATAAGAAGTTCAACGGTATCAAGGGAGTCTGCACCAAGATCATTGGTGAAGTTAGCAGTCTCGGTAACCTCGGAAGGTTCTACGCCAAGCTTGTCGACGATGATGGCCTTCACTTTCTTTACGATTTCTTCGTAGTTCATAATTTGAATATTAAGTTTATTTATTAGTACATTCGTCTTTAGCGATGCAAAGTTACTAAATATTTTTAATCTTCCAAAACCGGCTCTTTCTTGCTCAGTTTCAGCCAGATACGAATAGCATTGAGGCCGTTGAGCAGATAGAACGAGTACTTGATAAGCTGCACGACGGTGTAGCTCGAGCCCTCGCCGGAACTCAGGACGATGATCCAGAGGATGATAGAGGTGATATTCACCAGAGTCCAGAAATACCACTGATCCACATAAGCCATGGCCATCAGCACCAGAGCCACGATATTCGCGGTAGTGACGGCGCTGTCGAAAGCCATCTTGGCCCAGACCACGTTACCCTGGTAACGGGCAATCAGCCAGGCAAGGGCAAGGACCGCCCCATACACCAGCACGAACAGGGCCGCAACGTTCAGCCAGCCCTTTGCAGGCAGCCTGCGGGCCGAAACGGCCTTCTTTGCGGTTGCCCCGCGCTTGCGCCACTGGTAGAATCCGATGAATTCCATAGGCAGGAAATAGAAGAGGTGCAGACCCAGGGTCATAGGCACGTTCTGGTCCAGCAGGGTGTAGGAATATATCAGCACATCTATCAGTCCGAACACGAAGGTGAGGATGTTGCCATTGGCGGACAGCACCACGCTGATCACGCCCATCAGCGCTCCTATCGAAGAGATGATGGTAAGGAGCAGCCTGGCGTCGGGCTTCTGCAGATTCAGTATGCAGGCCACGGTCACGCAAACGATCATTCCTATGAGAAGGAACGCGTTGAAGTAATTGTTGAATTTCTTTTCATTCATGGGACCGCAAAGATAGCACTAATTTCTGATATCAGGAGTTCAGCGAAGAGTGGATGCGCTCGGCGAGCACCGGGCCTACCAGGGTGGCAAGGTCCGCAGGATCGGCGGCGGCAATGCGCGCGACCGAACCATAATGCAGCAGCAGGCGCTCCTCGGTCTGCTTGCCCACGCCCTTGATGGCCGTCAGGGCCGACTGAATGGCCGCTTTGCTGCGCAAGCTGCGGTGGAAGGTAATACCGAAGCGGTGAGCCTCGTCGCGGATATGCTGCAGAACCTTCAGGGCCTGGGAATTGCGGTCGATGAACAAAGGATAGGGATCTCCCACCCGTATGACCTCCTCCAGCCTCTTGGCAAGGCCCACGACAGTGACTTTATCGTTCAGTCCCAGCTCGCAGAGGGCTTGCCAGGCGAACTCCAGCTGCCCCTTTCCGCCATCTATCACTATCAGCTGCGGAAGATCGTCGGGCGCCTCGGCCATCAGACGGGAATAACGGCGGTTCACCACCTCCTTCATTGAGGCGTAGTCGTTCGCGCCCACCACCGTCTTTATCTTGAACTTGCGGTAATCTTTCTTGGAAGGCACCCCGTTCCGGAACACCACGCAGCTCGCCACGGGATTGGTTCCCTGGATATTGGAGTTGTCGAAGCATTCCATATGCACCGGCAGCTCCTTCATTCCGAGGGCCTTGCGGAGCTCCTCCAGCACGCTGCGGCGGAACTCGTCGGGGTCGGTATGCTCGCGCTGCTTGATGGTGTTGAAATGATACTCCCGCGCGTTCTTGGCGGCCAGCTCGAGCAGGGAGAGCTTATCTCCCTTCACCGGCACGGTATAGCGCACGTCCGGCATCTGCACATCCGGCAGGAAGGGAACGATGATCTCGCGGGAGAGCTCCCCGAACTTGCTTTCTATCTCCGCGATGAACTCGCTCAGAACCGCCCCCTGCTCCTCCTCGATGTTCATCCGGAACCCGAGGTTCAGGCTCTGGACGATGGCCCCGCCGCGCAGGCGGAGGAAGGAGCCGAAGGCGTCCGGCCCGTCGAAGACCAGGGCGAACACATCCGCCTCCAGATCGCGGACCTGGGTGACTATGCTGCGGGAATAATGCTGCTGGAGGGCGTCGATGCGCTCTTTCCAGACCTGGGCCTGCTCGAAATCGAGGGCCTCCGCGGCGGCGCGCATCCGGCCTTCGTACTCGCCGACTATCGCGCCCACGCCGCCTTTCAGGAAGGTCACTATCTCGTCGATCCATCCCCCGTACTCATCCATCGAAACCGCCCCGATGCAGCACCCCTTGCATCTGCCGATATGAAATTCCAGGCAGGGCCGAATCTTTTTCCGGAGGATGACATCGGCGTCAATCTTGTGCCTGCAGTTGCGCAGGGGATAGTTCTTCTCGAAGAATTCCAGGAGATAGCGGGCGTGCATCACCGTGCTGTAGGGCCCGAAATAGCGGGATCCGTTCTTCTCCACCCGGCGGGTCAGGAAAACCCGGGGATAGGGCTCGGAGGTAACGCAGATCCAGGGGTAGGTCTTGCTGTCCTTCAGGAGGATGTTGTAGCGCGGTTTGTACTGCTTGATGAGGTTATTCTCGAGCAGGAGGGCATCCGCCTCGCTGTCCACCACGCTGTACTGGACGTCCGCAATCTTGCTGACCAGGATGCGGGTCTTGATGTTCAGCCTCTCCGGCGGCACGAAGTACTGCGCCACCCTCTTGTGGAGGTCCTTGGCCTTACCCACGTATATGACCGTGCCTTCGGCATTGTAGTACCGATACACGCCGGGGCTGTGCGGCAGGAGGCTTATCTTCTCGCGGATGTCCATCAATATGCAAAGATAGTCAAAAAGAAAAACGGTATGCAAAACCTTGGTCTTGCATACCGTAATTGCTATAGTAAAATCGGAGACCGATTACTTCTGCTCGCGACGGCCACGGCGCTCGCCACCTTCGCGGCGGTTGCCACCACGGCGCTCGCCACGTCCGCTGCTGCGCTGGCCGGCGGCCTGTGCATTGGCGGCTGCGAGAGCAGCGGGAGTCAGATCCTGCTTGCCGTACTTCTCACCATTGCAGATCCAGACCTTGATGCCGAGGCATCCGACCTTGGTATTTGCAACTGCAAGAGCGTAGTCGATATCTGCGCGGAAGGTGTGCAGAGGGGTACGACCCTCTTTGAACATCTCGCTGCGGGCCATTTCAGCGCCACCGACACGACCGGCGATCTGGATCTTGATGCCCTCGGCACCAACGCGCATTGCATTGGCGATGGCCATCTTGATGGCGCGCCTGTAGGAGACGCGGCCCTCGATCTGACGGGCGATGCTGTCGGAAACAAAGCGGGCATCAACCTCGGGGCGCTTGACCTCGTAGATGTTGATCTGGACCTCTTTGTTGGTAACCTTCTTCAGCTCTTCCTTGAGTTTGTCCACCTCAGTGCCACCCTTGCCGATAATGAAACCGGGGCGGGCTGCATAGATGGTGACGGTGATGAGCTTGAGAGTGCGCTCGATGACGATCCTGCTGAGGCCGGCCTTTGCAAGACGGCCACCCAGATACTTGCGGATCTCGTAGTCCTCGGCGATCTTCTCGGCGTAGTTACCACCACACCAGTTGGACTCCCAACCGCGGGTGATACCGATTCTGTTGCTGATAGGATTAGTTTTCTGTCCCATATTATTTCTCCTCCTGAGCTTTTTTGACATCAAGAACCACGGTAACGTGATTGGAACGCTTGCGGATGCGACCGGCACGGCCCTGAGGGCAGGGGCGGATGCGCTTGAGCGTGCGTCCTTCACCAACCATAATGGTCTTTACATAAACATTACCGTTGTCAAGCTCTTTGGCCTGATCCGGATTCTTGGCCTCCCAGTTGGCGACTGCGCTGCGGAGAAGCTTCTCGAGCTTGATACTTGCTTCCCTCTTGGAGAAGTGAAGCAGATCGAT
>JAILMV010000138.1 GCA_024692185.1 Bacteroidales bacterium
GATTCGGTCAAGGACTACAAGAATGCGGTCCCCCTGTACGAGAAATTCCTTTCCAAATGCAAGCCCGGCACCCCGGCGGCAAGGTATGTGGAAATCTCCCTGAAGCACGCCAGGGCCGAACTTTTCATGGAAGAGCCGGCGGGGAAATAGCTGCATCTGCAAATCCCTTGGTTGGATTATTGTAAATTAATTCCTACTTTTGACCGCCCAGGCCGAAAACTTAGGGCCTAAAACCACATATGAAGAAAACTATTTTAGCTCTGGTAGCAGGGCTTGCTTTGCTGGCCATCCCAGTACACGCCCAGGACAGTATCCGTGATGCTGTTTACGCAGATTATCACCGTGCCGGTGGCGTGTACTATATGTATCCCTTCCACGATCATAGCGTCACTCCTGCCCCCAAAGGGTACAAGCCCGTGTATATGAGCCACTACGGCCGCCACGGTGCCCGTTACCTGCTGAACGAGACACAGTATCTGCGCAGTCTGGATGTGCTGAAGGCCGCCCACGAGCAAGATGCCCTTACCGAAGAGGGAGAAAGGATATTCGATCTCGCCTGGAACTACTATCAGGACCTGTGCCTTTACCGCGAAGGAGAGCTCTCCACGCTCGGTTTCGACCAGCATTTCCGCATTGCCCAGGAGATTTACAAGGATAACAAAAGCTTCTTCCGGAAGCATCCAAAGATTACGGCCGGGGCCACCCAGGTCCAGCGTTGCATAGTTTCGATGTCGGCTTTCTGCCAGGGACTTATGAAGATGGACCCGTCGCTGGACATCTACCAGGACGCATCCAGGGCCGATCTCGACGAGCTTTGTCCCCACTCTACGGACAATCCCCGCAGGGAGGTGGTGGTAATGGAAAACGGACGCTATAAGCGTACGGATCCCTGGGGAACGAAGCTGGGACCCTTCATCGACGCAAGGGTGGATTACAAGGCCATCGCCGGCAGAATCTTCAAGGATCCAATGTTCCCGAAACCTTTCCGTGGAACCAGGGCGTTCGTGACGGATTTCTACGATCTGGTGTTCAACATGCAATGCACTCCCACGGATAAGAGCATGGCAGATTTCTTTACTCCGGACGAGCGTTATGCCCTCTGGGAGGTGAACAATTACATCCACTATATGGAAGCTGCGCCGCCTGCAACCATGCGGGACTGGCCTGCCATGCTGAATCTTATTACTATGGCAGATGCGGCCCTGGAGTCCGGGGAGCCTGAAGTGAGGCTGCGTTTCGGGCACGATACCGTGTTCCTCGCCCTCATCTCCATGCTGGGAGCCGATGGTTTCGACATAGTTCCCGAGAGTGCCGACGAGCTTTCGAAGACCTGGTACAATTTCCGCGCTCCGATGGCCGCCACAATGTATCTGCTCTTTGCTAAGAACAAGGCGGGGAAAGTGCTGGTGAAGCTCGTGGTAAATGGCGACGAGGCCGTGCTGCCGGTGCCTGCAGTTTCCGGACCGTGGGTGGACTGGGACGATCTGAAAGCTTTCATCTTCAGCAATAAATATATTCCGGAAAACAAGAACTAGCCTGGATGAAGAAGAGAGAAGCATATAGGGCCAAATCTGACAGCGAGCTGATTGCCGCCGTCAAGAAAGGGGACGCCGCAGCCTTCGATGCGATGTTCCTCCGTTGGTATCCTCAGGTGAATCGCTTCCTTTTTACTTTGCTTAAGAACCGCAACCAGGCAGAGGATCTGGCGCAGTCCGTCTTCATGAAGGTTTGGGAGTTCCGCGAAAGGCTGAATCCTGCCCTCTCACTTAAAAACTATCTGTTCGTCCTTGCCAGGAATGGCGCAATGGACTTGTTCCGGTCCAAGAAAATACTGCTTACGGACACTTCCGTCAATGTTTTCGAGAAAGCCGGCAACGATTCGTCCGAGTTCCGGGCGGAGTTCGACGAGGCCTCTTCCCGCATCCAAAGGATAGTGGAAAACATGCCCGCCCAGCGTCAGCAGGTCTTCAAGATGAGCCGGTATCAGTCCATCCCCAATGAGAAGATTGCCTCCGAACTGGGCCTGTCCGTCCGTACAGTGGAGAAACACATCCAACTTGCCCTGCAGGATATCCGAAAAAATTTGAGCTAGGATTGCGTAGTCTGCCATTGAAAATCGTTCTTTACAATGTAAAGAAGCTTTTTTATGCAGACAAAATACCTTATTCTAACCTTCGCTATAGCCAGTTCCCTGGCATTGTCGTGTAAAAAAGAAGAAGCTGAAAAGCCGAGCAGCAAATCGATCAAGGCTGGCGATCCAATCAGCGTAATTAACGGAAAAGTGCGTTTCTACGCCACTCTGTCCGATAGTACCTCTTTCCCGAATACTCTGAATCTTGGCAGCGACTTCAGCGGTGCCTACCTCAACGTGAACGGGAAGAATTGCTATCTTGTGCAGGATGCCGAGGGCAACTACCACACCGAGGTGCCTGAGGCTGCCGATAAGGTGTACAACGCCATCCTCCTGAACAAGAATTCCGGAAAATGGTGCGGAGAGGATCCCGTAAGCGAGGTGAAGATTCCATTCTCGCAGGTATATCGTGTCACTCGCAACAACGTGAAGAATTGCCCGCATTTCGCCTCCTATTCCGAGAGCAACGGAAACATCCTTTCTTTCGAGGACAAGATGGCCATTCTTGAGCTCAAAGTCATTGGCAGCACAAGTAAAATCAGTTCCATAAAGGTCAGCGCTCCCGGCGGGGAAATCCTTGCCGGAGAAGGGCATTACGACTTCGCTTCCGCGACCTTCGTGATGGATGAAGGCCTGGACCACGCCGTGATCAACTGCACGGACGGCGGGGCCGGCGTGAGCGTCTCCTCCAGTGGAGTGAGCGTGCCCATCTTCATTGCCCCCGGAGAGTATTCCAAGGGCTTTCTGCTTACCATCTGCAGCATGGACCACAAGATGGTCCAGAAGAGCATCCCCGCCTGCAGCATCGCGGCCGGGCAGACTCTGTCGGTAGATGTAGCTTGGGCTCCGTCGAACAGCCTCCTGTTCTATGAGGGCTTCGACAACTGCACCTGGGGTGGAGATGTCATCGGCGGGGAAGCTGCGCTGGGATATGCTCCCGACGATTCCAAGGTCGGCATCAGCAGCGGCAGGCAGAGGGACGGATATGAAGATGCTACCACTCGCGTTGCGTACGATAATCCTGGTTGCGGATATGTGCAGAGCGAGACCTGGCTAGACTGCGAAGGCAAGACGGTAGGCACCTCGCACGTGCTTTCCGATTCCTATGTGGTGAGCCGCAATTTCTCGGACTGGACCTATCTGTTCCGCTGCCAGGAGTACCACGGCGTTTTGGCCGCCGGCATCGGGGACAACAAGAAAGGGATCATCCAGCTGCCCGGCCTGAGCGGCCTGGACGGGATGTACGACGTACGTTTGACTTTCAAGCTCTGCATGCAGGCAGGAGCTACCGACGGCCTGCTTTTCAAGGTTATGAAGGCCGGGCATATTTCAATGGCCAAGGTAGATGGACGCGCGGTTGCAATCGAGCCCGGCTATTACCTGAGCACAGGCTCCGGCGAGGTGCCTGTAAGCGCCTTCAGCATCCCCGCGAGCCTGGCGGAGCCTAAGACCTGGCACGAGGTGGAGATTACCATAAAGGGCGTGAGCGATGCTACCAGGCTGAGTATGGAGGGGGCAGATGCGGCCAGCAGCGTGCACGGTTTCTTCATCGACGATATTGCCGTAAGCACCATCGCCGGTTCCAAGAAGAAGGGGAATGTGCGCCTGATGTATATGAACATCCAGAACGGGATGTGGGCAGACCAGCAGAACAATTACGACAATTTCGTGGCGTTCGTGAAGAAGTACGATCCGGACATCTGCGTGTGGTGCGAAGCCGAGACCATCTATTATTCAGGCACCGACACATATATCAATACGGCAGCCGACTGCTATCTCCCGTCCAACTGGAAGGCGCTTGCGTCCAGGTACGGCCACAGCAACGTTGCCAACGGGGGCAACAGGGACGACTATTCCCAGGAGGTCACTTCCAAGTACTCCATCACCACCGTACAGAAAATTACCAATTCCAACGTGAGCGGAAAGCCTATCAGCCACGGAGCAGGGCATTTCCAGATCAGCGTGAACGGACGCGTCTTGAACATTGTCACCTGCCATACCTGGCCTATGAGCTACGCCCTGAACGACAGCAATGCCAGCGGAGACAGCTACAGGGCATTCGAGATGGATTACCTGGTAAAGCAGACCGTGAACAACTCCAGCTACTCTTCCCAGCAGGACTGGATCCTTCTGGGCGACATGAACTCCTGGTCCAGGCTGGATAACGGCGTATATGGGCTGGACGAAAGCAGCGAGAAGTTCCTGGCCCAGGATGCCGTCCTGAACAACACCAATCTGCAGGACGTGATTGCAAGCTGGTATCCTGCACCCCAGTTCGTGCAGAGCACCTATGGCAAGGACCGCAGGGACTATATTTATATGTCCCCGAACCTGATTAAAAATGTAGTAAGGGCTTCAACTTTCACGGATTCCTTTACTCCGGGCACCAAGCTGGGGGTTTCCAACTTCTCCCAGCCGTCCGACCACAGGCCCTTCATAATTGATTTAAATTTATAATTATATGATAATCGACGAGAAAACCTTGCAGGATTATCTGGACGGCAAGCTGTCCGACAGGGAAAACGAGGAGGTTCAAGCCTGGCTCGCCGGCCACAGTGACGATCCTGTGGTCAACACTATTCTGATGAACAGCTTCGAGGGCTGCCGCGTGGAAGCGGACATCGCCGATGAGCTCAAGCTTTCCGACACCAAGAGGAAGATGGGTCTCGCGGGCAAGTTTCTCCCCCGTCCGGCAATATGGCTTTCCGCGGCAGTCGTTGCCTTGCTGCTGGCTCTCCCGCTTGCAATGAGGATCGGCTACAATATGCATAAGGATCCGGCTCCTATTGCCTGGCACGAAACCTCCGTGCCGGTAGGGGGAACACAGGATATCTTGCTTTCGGACGGCACCAAGCTTACTTTGAATGCCGGTTCGCGCATTACCTGGCCCGAGCGCTTCGAAGGCAGCTCAAGGGAAGTCTTCCTGGAGGGAGAGGTGATGGCCGTGGTAACCAAGGACCCCGAACATCCTTTCATCATCCATTCTTCCGATGTGGACGTGAGGGTGTATGGCACTACCTTCAATTTCAAATCCTACCACAATTCTACGATAGTAGAGACCACTCTTCTGGAAGGTTCAGTCTATATGGACGTTCCCGGAGAGAAGGGAAGGAGGGAGGTGCGGCTGCTTCCCGGCGACATTGCCCAGTATGACCGTTCGGAGGGGAATGTTTCCCTGAACAGGTTTGCGACCGAGAGCTACAAGCCCTTCACGGAGGGGAAGTTCTTCAACTTCTTCAATGTCCCCCTGAAGGATATCGCAGAAGATCTGGAACGCAGTTTCGGCGCTTCTATCGTAATTGCGGACAACAGTATTGCCAACCAGCGCTTCCTGGCCTTCTTTACCAACGGAGAGAACTTGGACGAGATACTCAGGCTGCTGGCCAGGAACGGCAGATTAAGGTATTCTAACAGGGATGGAACGATATACCTCTACAAGAGATAGACGCAATATATTAAACACAATAATTATTAACACAACAACTTAAAGAAATGGGCAAATCAAACTTGCGGCGCTTTATGCGCGTGATGCTGGTGATGCTTGCCATTCTGCTGCCGACATCGATGTTAGCACAGAATGTGACTTTGGAGTTGAAGAATGTTACGGTGCAGGAAGCCGTGACACAACTTCAATCCCAGGGCAATTACACCATTATCATCAATTCCGGTGATGTGGATTTGCAGAAACGGGTTTCCGTATCCGCAAAGAACGCATCGCTGAATGATGTCCTGACCCAGATTTTCTCCGGGCAGAAAGTGGACTTCTCCGTCAACGGGAACACGGTGTCGGTGAACAGACAGAAGAATGTGGCTGCTCCTGCCAAGAAAGTCTTTTCCGGGAAAGTCCTCGACGAGAACGGAGAACCTCTTATGGGGGCTTCCGTATTAGTAAAAGAAAGTGGCCAGTTCGCGACTACGGACATTGATGGCCAGTTCAGTCTTGAAGACCTGAAATTTCCTGCATCCATCACGGTGTTTTTTCTGGGATACGACGACTATACCGTGACTCTCGATGGCAACGAGACTTTTCCCTACACGATTTCGATGAAGGGCCAGAATCTGCTGGATGAGATCGTGGTCGTAGGTTATGGTACCCAGAAAAGAGTGAACCTGACCGGCGCAGTCTCCGTGATCGACGGCAAGGAACTCAACGCCCGCCCGGTTACCAACACCGCAATGGCCATCCAGGGTGCGGACCCTTCCCTTATCCTTACCAATTCCAGCGGTTCCATCGATGGTACCAACTACAGCGTGAACGTGCGTGGTAAGCTTTCGCTCAACAGCGGTTCTCCCCTGGTGCTGGTAGATGGCATCGAGAGTTCGCTTACCCAGACAAACCCAAACGACATCGAGAGCGTCTCCGTGCTTAAGGATGCCTCTGCCTGCGCCATCTATGGTGCAAAGGCTTCCGCCGGTGTTATCCTCATCACCACCAAGAGCGGTGCCGAGGGGGATGCAAAAGTGACCTACAATGGCCGCTTCAGCGTTTCCACCAACACGACAAGCACCGACTTCATCACCACGGGATACGATTATGTGACCCTTACCAACGACTTCTACAAGACTTTCAAAGGTAAGGGCGCCTGGACCTATTCCGATGAGCAGATGCAGATGCTCTACGACCGTCGGGAAGACAAGACCGAGAACCCTGCCCGTCCTTGGGTAATTCCCGATGCGACAGGCACTTATACTTATGTATATCTGGGCAACTTCGACTGGTACGACTATATGTTCAACCGCACCCGTCCCGAGACCGAGCACAATGTTACCTTGCGCGGAGGCACCGACAAGGTCCGGTATTACGCTTCGGCCAGGTATCTCTACCGCGAGGGTCTTTTTGCCGGCGAGGCACAGGATACTTTCAATTCAGTGTCGCTACGCGGAAAGATTGACGCCAAGATGAACAAGTGGCTGGATTATTCGACCAACATCAGCCTTGAGCGCACCAAGTATGACTGGGGCGGATTCTGGGAGATGGATGGTTCTGCCGGCTTCACCAGTACCGGTATCCTTTGGAACGTGACCCAGAACGTGGGCCCCAACTACGTTCCTTTCAACCCCGACGGCACGATCGCGATGGTGCCAGGATTCATGGCGGATGCAACCTCTCCCCTGATGTCCGGACGTGGCGGCGTGTTCATGGACGGCCGTAATACCAACTTGAATCTGAATAACTACTGGACCTGGACCCACAGGCTCACTGCACATATTGCCAAGGGTCTCAATTTCATCACGGACTACACCTATAGGCGCCGTGACCGCAGATCCAACAACCGCAGTCTCCCTACGGCCAATTCCTACGATAACGTGAACCAGAGGATGTACGAGGGCAACGGCCTTGTGGGCGGTTACTTCTCCAATGGTTCGGTATATGACTTCACCCGCGAGTACCGCTATATGCAGGATGGAAATATCGTGAATGCATATTTCTCCTACGACAATACTTTCGGCAACCATCATGTTTCGGCCACCCTCGGTGCCAACTACGATGATTACTGGGGAAGCAGCATTACCATTCAGCAGAAAGGCTCCTTGAGCGACGCTCTTTCCTATATAAATATGGCTAATGGCGAAATCGAGAAAGCTTCGCAGAGCAACTCTTCCTACAGGACCCTCGGCTTCTTCGGCCGCGTGAACTATGACTGGAAGGGCAAGTATCTGCTCGAACTCTCCGGCCGTTACGATGGTTCTTCCCGTTTCCCCGCCGATCACCGCTGGGGCTTCTTCCCCTCCGCATCTGCCGGATGGCGTATGAGCGAGGAACCCTTCTGGGATGCGATCAAACCCTATGTTTCCAGCGCAAAGCTGCGCGTGAGCTACGGTACCCTCGGCAACCAGCAGGTAGATAACTACTACTATTGGGAAGAGCTGAAGACGGGCCTGCTGAGCGGCTATACCTTCGATGGCCTGAACAATGCCGGCTATGCTTATGCCGAAGCTCCGGTGTCCAGCAGCCTTACCTGGGAGACGGTCATCTCCAAGAACCTCGGCGTCGATCTCGGATTCCTCCGCAACCGACTCACCCTGAATGCCGACTTCTTCATCCGCGACACCAAGGACATGCTTACCAGCGCAATGGCCCTGCCTTATGTGTATGGTGAGAGCGCCCCGAAGGAAAATGCGGCAGACCTCCGTACCAAGGGCTTCGAGCTTGCATTGAGCTGGAAGGATAATGTCTCCCTCGGCGGCAAGCCCCTCTACTATGGCGTAACCGCTACTCTCGGTGACTTCGTTTCCAAGATCACCCGTTTCAGCAATGAGACCAAGCTCCTCAGCGAGAACTACGTCGGGAAGCAGCTCGGAGATATCTGGGGCTATAGGACCGACGGAGTGTTCGCTACCGACGAAGATGCAGCTCTCTATGAGCAGACAATCGATTCCTTCAGCACCGCAAACAAGGGTATCAACAGCCAGGCGGCTCCTTACAACCACCTGATGGCTGGCGATATCATATATAAGGATCTCAACGGTGACGGCAAGATCAACACCGGCGACAATACTTTGAACAATCCCGGCGACCGCGAGGTTATAGGTAACAACCTCCCCCGTTACAACTACGCTCTCAAGGGCGACTTCAGCTGGAACGGAATCGACCTCAGCGTATTCTTCCAGGGCGTGGGCAAACTCAGCTGGATGCCTAATTACAACTGCATCTATTTCTGGGGCCCTTATTCCTATCATCGCCCTACCTTCATCCCTAAGGACTTCCTTTCCAAATGCTGGTCCGCCGAAGAGGGTGCCGACAACAGCGATATCGTATTCCCCCGCCAGCGTGGCCGTATAGCTACATCTTCCGCTCTGGTAACATCCGACTTCTACCTTCAGAACGCAGCTTATCTGCGCCTGAAGAACCTTACCATCGGATATACCCTTCCTATCAAGAGCAAGATCGTGGACAAGGCCCGAGTTTATTTCTCCGGCGAGAACCTCTTCTATTTGTCTCCTATGAAGAAGGCGACAAAGTACATCGATCCGGAAGTTGCAACGACTTCTATCAGCAGCGACTGCACCTATCCGTATTCGAAAACTTTCTCTATCGGTGTTGACATAACATTCTGACGCTTATGAAAAAGATTATTATATCATTGTCAATGTTCGTCGCCGCTCTTGGCTTCACTTCCTGCGAGGGTTTCCTGACAAAGACTCCTGAGACGTCCCTGTCCCCGAACACCTACTTCTCTTCCGAGGCGGAGCTTGACCTTTGGGCGAACAAATTCTATAATGACATCCTTCCTACGGCCGATAATCTTGCCGAGCTGAATGCGGACGACAATGGTTCTTCCACTTCGCTTACCGCCATCCAGAAAGGCACCCGCACTCCTTCCTCCAAGTCCTGGAGCGAGGATACCTGGAAGCCGCTTAGGAACATCAACTATATGCTGGAGAACAACAAGTGCTCCGATGCTAACGTCAAGGCCAGATATGATGGTACCTGCTACTTCTTCCGTGCCTGGTTCTATTATGACATGGTACGTACATATGGCGATATCCCCTGGTATGACCACGTGATCGGATCTTCCGACAAAGAGGACCTGAACAAGCCTCGCGATCCCCGCGGATACGTGATGCTCAAGGTTATCCAGGATCTGGATAAGGCTTATGAACTCCTGCCTGCAAAATGGCCCACGAATTCAGTGTACCATGTTTCCAAAGATGCCGCCCTGGCCTTGAAGTCCCGTGCG
>JAILMV010000143.1 GCA_024692185.1 Bacteroidales bacterium
TCTGGGACTCAAGATGAGCGGCCGTCCGAATCTGGAAGCCTGGGCCCGCCAGGGCGTGCTGATGCTGAACGCCATCCTGACTGTCAGGGGCGGTCAGGCTGCGTCCCACCGCGGCCAGGGATGGGAAGAATTCACCGACGCCGTAATCAAGTATATATCAGACAACTGCGAGGGTGTCGTATTCCTGCTCTGGGGCAACTTTGCCCGTAGCAAGAAGGCACTCATCGACGGCAGGCGGCATACTGTGTTGGAGGCCGCACATCCCAGCCCTCTTGCCGGCGGGGCATTCTTCGGATGCAGGCATTTCTCCCGCACAAACGAAATATTGACACAAGAACATAAAACTCCGATAAATTGGCAACTATAGCATTATTCCCGGGTTCATTCGACCCGTTCACCGAGGGGCATCTCAACATACTTATGCGTGCACTCACCATGTTCGACGAAGTGGTGGTGGCTGTCGGTGTAAACCAGGACAAGAGCGGATTCTTCTCCACGGAACAGAAACTGGACATCATCCGCCAGGCAACCAAGGACATCAAGGGTGTCAGCGCCATCAACTACGACGGACTCACCATAGACATCTGCCGGGAACTTGGCATTAAGCATATAGTGAGAGGTGTCCGCAACATGCTCGACTTCGAGAATGAAAGGAGCATTGCGGATGCAAACCGCAGGCTGGCTCCCGAAATCGAGACCATCATAATCCCTACCGCCCAGGAATTCGCCCACATATCTTCTTCCGCTGTCAGGGATATCCTCCGCCACAACGGCGATACTTCCTTGTTCATGCCGGAAGGCGTCACCTTACCTTCCGTACAATGATACGGTGTCTTACATCATTCCTGCTAGTCCTTTTCCTTGGCTGCAACCTCTTTGCGCAGACCAAGGACTCGGAAGGGGTCTATGCTGTATTGGACAGTCTGGTAATCAACTATGTGGGCGCCATTCAGCAAGAGAGCGTGGAAACCAAGGAGGGGGAGTGCGACTTTCTTATAAATTCTGTGAAAGACTCATTGCTGAGGCAGCACCTCGCATTGAGTCTTTTCAATTATTATAAGGAGGCACCCGTGATGGGAGATGAAGCCGTAGCCATCAATATCTACGACAAGTGGTTCGCCAACGGGACCCTGAAGTTCAGGGGAGAGTTCGAGGCCTTGGACGCCGAAATGTTCTGCAATTTGAACAGAAATACCCTTTTGGGAATGGATGCCCCGAAAATTAAGGCCCGGAAACCATACTTTGGCAAGATTATTGTACCGCTGAATGGTGTAACTACTGTACTATGGTTCTATGACACATCTTGCAGCAAATGCAAGGCAGAAAGTAAGCTGCTTCCGGAATTCTTGGAGAAAAACGTTGATTTCCCGCTGCAGTTCGTGGCTTTTTATGCAGGACAGAACCGGAAGTCATGGCGTCAGTTCCGCCGCAGTTTCAAGGTCGGGAATCCGGATGTGAAACTGGTACATTGCTGGGATCCGAAGGTAGATAGCGATTATCTCCGCCTTTATGGTGTAATCTCTACCCCGAAGATGTATATGATTGCTCCTGAGGGAAGTATCATCGGCCGCCGCCTGGAACTGGATGCCTTGCAGCAGCTGCTGCCGGTAGCTCGCGAGATAAACACTATGTTTGATGGAAACGATAAAAACAATAATTAATTGTTAAATTATCAATAATTTTTATTGTAATTCAATAATTATTTATATATTTGCAGAAAACACTAAACTCTAAAGAATGAAGAAGTTGTTATTATTGGCCATCGCCGCTATGTCGGCCGTTGCCATGTCCGCTCAGGACAACCCTATGTTCAGACCTCTTCCCGGTGACCCTGCCGTCAAGGTTGGCAAACTGGATAATGGTCTTACCTATTACATTCGCCACAATGAACTTCCTGCCAAGCGTGCGGAATTCTATCTGGCTACCAATGTCGGTGCCATCCAGGAAACTCCGGATCAAGATGGTCTGGCCCACTTCCTCGAGCATATGTGCTTCAATGGTACCGAACATTTCCCCGGAAAGGGTATCCTGGACTGGCTCCAGAGCATCGGAGCCGAATTCGGCCGCAACATTAATGCTTCCACGGGCTTCGAGGAGACGAGCTACATGCTGAACAACATCCCTCTGGAACGTGAGACTATAGTGGATTCCTGCCTTATGGTCCTCTGCGACTATGCACACTTCGTCACGAACTCCACCGAGGAGATCGATGCCGAGCGTGGAGTCATCCGTGAGGAACGCCGCCAGGGCCGCCATGCAGCCAGGCGTAATTTCGAGGCCTCCCTCCCTTACATCTATGGTAACACCAAGTATTCTACCTGCACCATTATCGGTTCGGAGGAGAACATTATGGGCTTCAAGCCCCAGAGCCTCCACAACTTCTACAGCACCTGGTATCATCCGGACAATCAGGCCGTCGTGGTAGTGGGAGATGTCGATGTTGACCGTACCGAAGCCAAGATCAAAGAAATTTTCGGTGTCATCCCCAAGAAGGAGAATCCCCAGGCAAAAGCGGTCATTCCTTTCCCGGCAAACAAGGAACCTGTTATCGGCATTATTACCGACCCTGAGACGGTTCTTCCTTCTTTCAAGCTATTCTGGAAGAGCGAATCGGCTCCCGAGGCAATCAACAACACTATTGCCGGCAAGATGCAGGACTATATCAAGGAGATTGTCGGTATGGTTATGGCCGAGCGTTTAAATGAGATTGCCAACAAGGCCGATGCTCCCTTCGTAGGTGCTTCTTTCGTCATCGATCCCTATGTGTATGAAACCGTCGAGACTGTAGAAGCTACAGTGAACGCCAAGGCAGATAATTTGCTCGGAAGCCTGGAGGCCTATTATACGGAACTTGAACGCATGAAGCGTTTCGGCTTCAATCCCGACGAGGTTGAGCGTGCCAAGTCTTCCCTTCTTTCCTATCTGGAAAGCGCAGCCGAGAAGGCCGATACCCGCAAGAATCCTCAGTTGGTGTCTGCGCTTATCTCCAACTTCTTCGACAATACTTCCTATCTGGATCCCAAGACCGAGCTCGAACTCGGCAAGCAGATTCTTGCAAATCTCAGCGTGGACGTGCTTAACCAGGTCGCAGCTCAGCTCATGACCGAAGAAAACTTCGTTGCCCTATACATCGGTCCCGAGAAGGAGGGTTATGCTACTCCTAGCAAGGAGCAGATTGCCGAGGTCATAGCCAAGGTCAAGGCCTCCGATATCAAAGCCCTTTCAAGCGAGGAAATCGCTTCCGATTTCGTGGATCCTGCCAGCCTTAAGGGAAGCAAGGTCAAGAAGACAGCCGCAGGCCCTTACAACAGCACCGTATGGACTCTCAAGAATGGCGTTACCGTCTATGTCCTGCCTACCGAGTATCAGAAGGACCAGATCATCATGAATCTTTATCGTGAGGGTGGATTGAGCATTGTTCCTGAAGAGGACATCGCATCTTTCGATGCCGACATCTGTTCTATGTATCTGGGCAACTGCGGCGTAGCCGGTTTCTCCGGTACCCAGATGAAGAAGATGCTTGCCGGCAAGAAAGTGAGCGTGGCTCCCAGTTTCTACAATCTTCATAATGGCATAAGTGCCACTTCTTCCAAGAAGGACATCGAGACCGCCTTCCAGCTTATGTATCTGCAGTATGTGCAGCCCCGTTTCGACGAGGAAGAATATATGAGCGGCGTGAACCGCCTCAAGAGCATACTCCCCAGCGTACTTAACAATCCTCAGCTTAAGATGCAGACAAGCCTGCAGAAAGTGATGTATAACGACAATCCCCGTCATCAGGTCGTCAGCATGCAGACCCTGGAAGATGCCTCCATCGCAACTTACGAGAAGAACTACAGGAAGATGTATTCCGATGCTGCCGGTCTGAATCTGGTCATAGTCGGAGATGTGGACGTGGAAGCCATCAAGCCCCTCGTAGAGAAGTACGTCGGCTCCATCCCCAAGGGAAAGAAGACCCCCAAGTGGGTTGACAACAAGGATTACCTGGTGAAAGGCATAGTGGAGCACACCGATGCCATAGCTATGGAAGCCCCCTCCAACACCGTGTACATGAAGTATCACTCAGATCTTGCATACGATGTGGTGAACGAAGCTGCCCTCAGCGTAACAAGCTTCATCATGGATATGCGCTACATCGCCAGCCTCCGCGAAAAGATCGGTGGCACTTACGGAGCACACACCAGTTCAGACGTGGAAAAGTTCCCTGTGGACAATGCTGAGTTTACCATAATGTTCCAGTGCAAACCCGAACTTTGCGATACCATGCTTACTGTTGCCAAGGCCCAGCTCGCCGAGTTTTGCACAAACGGCCCTACCGAGGAGGAATTCAACATGGCCATACTGAACGCCAAGAAGAACATCCCTGAGAAACGTATCAACAATGGCTATTGGATGCGCCAGATCCGCAATATAATTGAAGGCTATGGCGAAGAAGACAAGGCTTACGAGGAAGCTGTGAACAACCTGACCGCCGAGAAGGTACGCGAAATCACGGCCGCTGTAGTAAACTCCGGCAACAAGATTGAATATGTGATGGTTCCTGCTGAGTAAGGGAACTCGACAATACTAGAAGAGAGTTGGATGCGATGCGTCCAACTCTTTTAGTATATGCGCGATCGTGGCCTGGCGGATGAGGGCACTGCGGGAACGCACACCGAAACGCTTGCAGTACTCGTCGATGGCGGCAAGCTCCTTCTTGTTGAAAAACACTGATTTACGATATGTGCGCCTGAGGGCAGCGCGTTCTTTATCCAGATAACGCGGATC
>JAILMV010000175.1 GCA_024692185.1 Bacteroidales bacterium
TGCGCCAACGGTATCGTAGGCATCAGCCAGGGCCATGACAACGTGTTCGTGCAGACCCTCATCTACGCAGTTCTTCCTGAGTTCTACGCAATTCTCGGTCTCGTCTGCTCGCTGATGGTCTAAAAGCAGCTGACAGGTACAATTACCCTCAAGAAAATTGAAGAAGAGTAATTATTTACGATAGATATAGAGTATCTGCCCTATGCGGAGCTTGTCGGAACGCAGATGGTTCCACTTCTTCAGCTGAGCTACGGTACAATGATTGCGGGCGGCTATCCTTCCAAGATAGTCGCCTTCTTTCACCTTGTAGCTGATGCGCTCCTCGCGCCCGCTTTCCTCGATGTTCTTGAGAACCTGGGCATTCAGCAGTTCCCCTGCCCTGTGCATATACAGGGAATCCTGGTTGGCTGCAAGGAAGTCGGAAGTCCAACTGTAGGGCAGGTTAAGTATATAGGTTCCCTCGTTTCCGGGGATGATGTCGTGGGTGTATTGGGGGTTCAGCATCTTGACCGTCTCGAGCGGCACTCCTACCACCTCGTTAATCTGCTTGAAATGCAGGTTCTTCCTGATCTCGAAGGTATCCACCTTTACCGGAAGGCCCACCTCAGCGGGCTGCAGGCCATATTCGCGGGCATAGTGGAAGGCGTACATAGCCCCTATGAAGGCGGGCACGTAGCCACGGGTCTCGCGGGGCAGATAAGGGTAGATGCTCCAGAAATCCATCTTGCCGCCGGCACGCTTGATGGCCTTGTTCACGTTGCCCGAGCCGCAGTTGTAGGAACTAATGGCAAGGTTCCAGTCCCCGAACACGCTGTAGGCATCGCGGAGATACCTTGCTGCGGCATCGGCGGCCTTTTCCACGTCCAGGCGCTCATCCACGAAGGAATTGATCTTGAGGCCGTAGAGCTTGCCCGTACGGTACATGAACTGCCATATGCCCATTGCTCCGGCCCTGGACTCCGCCACGGGGTTCAGGTTGGATTCTATGATGGACATGTACTTCAGTTCCAGCGGAAGGCCGTATTTGGCCAGTTTCTCCTCGAAGATGGGAAAATAGTAGAGGCTCCGGCCCATCATGTTCGCCATGTGGCGGGGCATCTTCTCGGAGTAGAGTATCATATAATTCTTCACCGTCTCGTTGAAGGGAATGGTGATGTAGGAGTTCATTGCTGACAGGCGGCGCATCATCTCCTCGTCGGAAACGTTCGAAGAAAAATGCACTGCATCCATGTCATAGTTGGATTTCTCAAGATAATCCGCACTCAGCCTCTGCTTGTACCAGAGGTCTATCAGGCTGTCGGAAAGCTCGGCGGTGATGCCCGGCTTCACGGGCTCGGGCACAGGGAGCGGTGCTTCCACGCTGTCCTCAGCCACCTGTGCGCTGCGCAAGCTGTCCAACTGGGCACGCAGGGCCTCGAGTTCCTTGCGCAGGTTCTCGTTTTCTGCCTTCAGGGCCTTCTTGTTCTGGGCAATTGCAGGAGACGCCGTAAGAGCGAGCAGCAGTAGGATGGCAAGCTTTTTCATCCGCATCAGAATCTGATCCCCAGGCTCATTCCCACGGCGGACTGGCCGGGAGAGAAGGCATAGCTGTTATCGGGGGTTAGTACGGTGGGATTGACCGACATAGTGATGTCGTCTCCTATATTGAAGTCATGCATGTAGGCAAACACGTTGGCATCTATGACCTGAAGCAGGTAGAAGGCCGCTATGGCCAGCACCGAATAGTCCCTGTAGCGGCGGTACAGGTTCCTGTAATAAAGTGCCGTCTCCGCCTGGATAGGGCCGGAATAGCTGGAGGCATTCTCCCCCGTGGCCTCTTTGTAGATGCGGCGGAAGCGCTCGTAATTGGTACGGTTCAGGCTGTAGAAATGGATGGAGCCCATCAGTCCGCCCCAATAGATTGGCAGTTTCCAGGCCTCTCCGTTGTAGATCTGACCTAGTCCGGGGACCAGGATGGAGTACAAGGTGGCCTTGCCGGCGCTGGGGAATTCGGCATCGTAGCAGATTACCTCGTCCAGGGCCATGCCCCAGTAAGTCAGGCCGGCCAGGGCAAAGCAGAGGCGGGAGGATTTTGCGTCATCGTGATTCTTGAAGTAGAAACCACCGGCTAATCCACCGGCCAGCCCTGCGTACACTATGGGGAGCTTCCAGTAATCTCTGTTGTATATCTGTCCGGTACCCGGGAAAAGCGCGGAGCCGAAGGCCATGGTGCCGGGCTTGAGAGTATTCTTGTGGGCCACGCCGCCGAAGAATTCCTTGAAGGAGAACATCACGTCCGTACTGTCCTTCTCGCTGGCCTGGTCGTCATTGTAACTCTGGCTGAAGGCTTCTTCGCGGAACTGGGCACGGGCAGGATTGCCGAAGCAGAGCCCCAGCAGCAGCAACGTGAGTATGCAAAGAAGTTTCTTCATCAGATATCAGCCTTCTCCAGAGCCTCCAGGAACTTTTGCACTTCCTCGTCGGAAGCGAATTTCACTGTCATGGTACCTTTACCTGAGGCGGAACGGCGAATGGAGATATCGTTACTGAAATATTTCCCGATATGGGAAAGCATCCGGGTATATTCAGAAGGGAGTTCCGTCTGGGGAGCTGCGGCCTTGTGAGGATTGGGATTCTTCAGATACTTGCGTACCAGTTCCTCAAGCTCGCGGACGCTGAGGCCCTCCTTGATTACCAGGTCGCAGAATTTCTCCTGCGAGGCGGCATCGGGCAGACCGAGCAGCACCTTGGCATGCCCCACGCTGAGCAGACCCACCTTGAGGTCGTGCTGAATCTTCACGGGGAGCTTGAGCAGGCGGAGGGTATTGGCCACGCTGGCGCGCTTCTTCCCCACCCTGTCGGCCATGGCCTCCTGGGTAAGGCTGCATTCATCTATCAGGCGCTGGAAACTCAGAGCGGTCTCGATAGGATCCAGATTCTCGCGCTGGATGTTCTCGACGAGAGCCATCTCCAGCATTCCCTGATCGTCGGCCTCGCGCACATAGGCGGGAATCATCGACATTCCGGCCATGCGGCAGGCCTTGAAACGGCGCTCACCGCTGATTATCTGGTAGCGGCCGTCGGCCACTTTGCGGACGGTGACCGGCTGGATGAGACCCAGGGTACGGATGGATGCGGCAAGTTCCTCAAGGGCCTCCTGATCGAAGGCCATACGAGGCTGGAAGGGGTTGGCTTCCACTTTTTCGACGGGTATGCGGAGCACGTCGGAGGAATCCTGGCGGGGACGGGCCCCGGCAATCTCCTTGTTCACATAGCCCACCGGCTTGCGGAACTGATCCACATTTATGTCTTCGCCCAAGAGGGCGCCCAGGCCTCTGCCGAGCCCGCGCGGTTCTTTATTGCTCATTACGTCTTTCTCCATTTCTCTCGAGCACTTCGGCCGAGAGGCTCATGTAGTTGTTGGCACCATTGCTCATGATGTCGTAAAGAATGATGGGTTTTCCGTGGCTGGGAGCCTCGCTGAGGCGGATGTTACGCTGGATGATGGTACGGAATACCATATCCTTGAAATGCTCGCGGAGCTCGGCCACCACCTGGGTATGGACCTTGGTGCGGCCATCGAACATGGTTACCAGGAAACCCTCTATGGTAAGGGAAGGATTTACCTCCCCCTGCACCAGACGGATGGTCTGCAGCAGCTTGCCGAGGCCTTCCAGTGCAAAGAATTCAGGCTGTACGGGGATAATCACCGAATCTGCCGCGGTAAGGCAGTTGACGGTAATCAGACCCAGCGAAGGAGAGCAGTCGATTATAATGTAATCGTAATTGTCCTTGATAGGTTCCAAGGCCTTGCGAAGCACGCTTTCCCTCTGGGGGAACTCCAGCATCTCGATCTCGGCGCCCACCAGGTTGATGTGCGAGGGCACCAGGTGGAGCCCTGCCATCTCGGTCTGGATCAAGGCGTCTTCTATCCCGATCTGCCCGATCATGACCTCGTAGAGGGTACGCTTGTCGGCATTGTCGGGCGAGAAGTTAAGACCCGAGGTGGAGTTTGCCTGAGGGTCGGCATCGATGATGAGGACCTTTTTCTCCATCACTGCAAGGGATGCCGACAAGTTGATGGCCGTCGTGGTTTTTCCCACGCCGCCTTTCTGGTTTGCTATCGCTATGATCTTTCCCATACCGTAGAATTCTGTCAATCTACAAATTTAGAAAAAAATTTGGTTATGACCCAATGGACCAGCCAGGACAGAATACGTGCAAGAATTATTCCTACAACTATTCCGACGAGTATATCTCCGAGATAATGTTTGCCCACATATACACGGCTGATGCTCACTGCGGCCACCCAGACCACCATTATCGCGGCCAGCAGACCCTCGCGGCGCTCGTCGCTGAAACGGTGCAGCAGGAAGATGACGGCCGTGGTCACGCCCGCACAGGTAGCGGCGTGGGCGGAGAAGAAGCCATATTTGCCACCCTTGCGCTCGAGGATGTTCAATCCCTTGTCGGTCATGAAGATATCCCAACAGGGGCGGAGCCTCTGGGCCGCATCCTTCACTATGTTCGTAACCTGGTCTATGACTCCGACCGAGAGCACCACGGTGAAAAGGATTACAAGGGCCTTCTTCCAGCCAAGCCTGCGCCAGAGATAGAAAAAAAGCAGGAGATACAGGGGCACCCATACCACGCGGTTGCTCAGTATGGGCATCACGGCATCGGTAAATGCACCCGAAAAGCCATTTATGGCAAGGGTGACCGTGCGGTCCAGCATCTCCAGCGAGCCACTCATTTCTGCAATGCCCTCCAGAGCATGTCGGTGAGTTCCTTGATGCCCTCTCCGCTGACCGAAGAGATGAACACGTGCGGCACGTCGGCAGGAAGCGTGGGTTCGATTTCCTTCTCCAGGCTTTCGTCGATCATATCGCATTTGGTGATGGCCAGCACGCGCTCCTTCACCAGCAGTTCGGGATTATAGAGCTTGAGCTCGTTCAGAAGGGTCTCATAGGTGCCGGGGATGTCGTCTTCATCTACCGCAACCATGAAGAGCAGCACGGAGTTGCGCTCGATGTGGCGGAGGAACCTGTCCCCTATTCCGCGGCCCTCGTGCGCACCTTCGATGATTCCGGGGATGTCGGCTATGACGAAGGATTTGTCGTCGTAGTAACGGACTATTCCCAGGTTGGGTTCGAGGGTGGTGAAGGCGTAGTTGGCTATCTTGGGCTTTGCGGAGGTGACGGTGGACAGGAGGGTGGACTTGCCCGCATTCGGGAGGCCTACCAGGCCCACGTCGGCGAGCAGCTTAAGCTCGAGTATGAACCAGCCGTCCTCCCCTTCCTCGCCTGGTTGGGCAAAGCGCGGGGTCTGGAGGGTCGGGGTCTTGAAATTGTCGTTTCCCAGGCCTCCGCGGCCACCTTTGCAGAGGATGCGCTCCTCTCCCGCCTCGGTAAGGTCCATTACCACCTCGTCGGTCTCGGCATCTTTTACGATGGTACCGACGGGCACGTCCAGATAGATATCTTCGCCATTCTTGCCGTGACGCAGGGCTGCGCCGCCCTTTTCGCCGTCTTCGGCCTTTACATATTTCCTGTATTTCAGGTGGATCAGTGTCCAGAATTGGGGATTAGCACGGAGGATTATATGCCCTCCGCGTCCGCCGTCACCGCCGTCCGGGCCGCCCTTGGGCACATATTTGGCCCTGAGCAGATGGGTGCTTCCCGCACCGCCGTGCCCCGATTCGCAGTGTATCTTGACAAAATCTATGAAATTGCTTTCTGCCATAACGCACAAAGTTAATGTTTTTTGCAGGATTTTTTTATATTTGCATTTGTTAGTAGTTCATCTTTAAAAGGTTTTCAATGGACAATTTTGCAAAAAAGTACGTGGACGGCTTCATGGCCGAACTCGTAGCACGTAATCCGGGCGAGCCCGAATTCCATCAGGCAGTTAAGGAAGTTGCTGAAAGCATTGCTCCCTACATTGCCGAGAATCCTCAACTCATCGACCTCAAGATCCTGGAAAGGATTGCCGAGCCCGAGAGAATCATCATCTTCCGTGTTCCCTGGACAGATGACCGGGGCGAACTTCACATCAATCGCGGTTTCCGCGTGCAGTGCAACAGCGCCCTCGGACCCTACAAGGGAGGAATACGCTTCCACGCCAGCGTCAATTTGAGCATAATGAAGTTTCTTGCCTTCGAGCAGACCTTCAAGAACAGTCTCACCACCCTCCCCATGGGAGGAGCGAAGGGCGGATCTGATTTCAATCCCCGCGGCAAGTCCGATGCCGAAGTAATGCGCTTCTGCCAGAGCTTCATGACCGAGCTCTGCAAGCACATCGGCCAGGACACCGACGTCCCTGCTGGGGACATCGGAGTAGGCGGACGCGAAATCGGCTACCTCTTCGGCCAGTACAAACGTCTCCGCAACGAATTCACCGGCACCCTTACCGGAAAGGGCCTTGCCTGGGGAGGATCCATCCTCCGTCCCGAGGCCACCGGTTACGGACTCTGCTATTTTGCCGAGCAGATGCTCGCCACCAAGGGCAAGAGCTTCGAGGGCCAGACCGTAGTGGTTTCCGGTTCGGGCAACGTAGCCCAGTATGCTTCGCAGAAGGCCATGCGCCTGGGTGCCAAGGTCGTTACCCTTTCGGATTCCGACGGTTTCATCCACGATCCCGAAGGGCTGACCGAAGAAAAGATGGCCTATGTGTTCCAGCTAAAGAACATCCGCAGGGGCCGAATCAAGGAATATGCGGAGAAGTATCCCAACGCCAAGTATTATCCCGGACAGCGCCCCTGGGGCATTCCCTGCGACATCGCCCTGCCTTGCGCTACCCAGAATGAGATTGGCAAGGAAGACGCCGAAGCCCTTATCAAAGGCGGTTGCTACTGCGTGGCGGAAGGAGCCAACATGCCCTCCACCCCCGAAGCGATCGCAGTATTCCAGGCAGCCAGGATACTCTACTCTCCCGGAAAGGCATCCAATGCCGGCGGCGTAGCCACCTCCGGACTCGAGATGAGCCAGAACTCCATGCGTCTGCACTGGACGGCAGAAGAAGTGGACGCACAGCTTCACCGCATCATGTCCGACATTCACGCTGCCTGCCTCAAATATGGCACCGAGGAAGATGGTCACGTTAATTACGTAAAGGGTGCTAACCTGGCCGGATTCATCAAGGTTGCCAACGCAATGACTGACCAAGGAATAGTCTAACACCCGATAAAAATGGCCGACAACGTTGCATTGATGAGCCGACGCATCCGCAGGATACTGCTGGTGTGCAACAACTACGACAACTTCTCGCTGGAAGAGGACGGCAGGCTGGATATGCGCATCACGCGCGAATATTCCGAGCTGAACCTCTCCAATCCCCCCGTGTTCGAACGGGTGGAAACCACTGCGGATGCCCTCCGCCTGGTGGAGCAGGGCGAGAGTTTCGACCTTGTGATCACAATGTACAATGTCGGTTCCATCGACGTGTTCGACTTCTCCGGCAAGATGAAGTCGCTTGCGAGAGAAACTCCCATCGTGCTGCTCACCTCCTACTCCAAGGAGGTGTGGCGCAGGATGCAGGAGCAGGACCGCAGCAATATCGACTATGTATTCTGCTGGAGCGGTTCCACCGACCTGCTGATTGCCATCATCAAGCTTCTGGAGGACAGCCTCAATGCCGAAGAGGACATTCTCGAAGGCGGAGTGCAGTGCATCCTTCTGGTAGAAGATTCGGTGCGATACTATTCCACCTACCTTCCGCTGCTTTACAAGCTGGTTCTCCAGCAGAACGTGGCAGCACTCAAGGATGCCCTCAACGAAGAACAGCAGATCTTCCGAAAGAGGGCCCGCCCGAAGATACTGATGGCCACCAATTATGACGACGCCGTTTCCCTGTTCGAGCGCTACAAAGGCCAGATGCTGGGAGTCATCTCCGACATCGGCTTCGTGCTCCACAGGGGCGACAAGTCGTCGGAAGAAAAGTTGGATGCGGGTATCGACTTCTGCAAGCTGGTACGCGAGCAGATGCCCAAGATGCCCATCCTGATGCAGTCCTCGCAGGAAAGCATGCGCAGCATCGCAGAGCAGATGAACGTGGGCTTCCTGATGAAGAGGTCCAAGACCCTCACCCACGAACTGGGCGAATACATAGGACGGGAATTCGGTTTCGGCGACTTCGTGGTCACCGACTCCAAGCTCCGCCAGGTAGCCAGGGCCTCCGACCTGCAGGGTGCGGAGCACATCATCTCCACGGTGCCCGCCGAGCTGCTGGAAGTGCTGCGTTCCAAGAACTATATCTCCCGCTGGCTGCTAGCCCGAGGCATTTTCTCGGCCGGCAACACGCTGAAGAACATGAATTCGAAGGATGCCGAAGAGCTCCGGGAATGTGCCGTCAAGCTGATCCACGACTACCGTACCACCCAGAGTCTGGGAGTAGTTGCCAGATTCAATCCTGATAGCTATAACGATACTATAGGCTTCGCGCGCATAGGAGAGGGTTCAACCGGAGGAAAGGCCCGCGGACTTGCCTTCCTCAGCCATCTGCTCTACAAGCACAAACTCTACGACCGCTGGGACGATGTCCGCGTACTGGTTCCCAGGACCCTAGTCATTTCCACCGAGTACTTCGACCGTTTCATACTCGAAAATGGCCTGCAGTACGTAATCAATGCCGACCTGTCCGACAGCGAGCTGCTCACCCAGTTCGTCTCCTCCACCCTGCCTGCCGACCTGATGGGCTATCTTCGCATCTTCATCCGGCACATCGACAGGCCGCTTGCAGTGCGCTCCTCCTCCAAACTGGAAGATTCTTACTATCAGCCTTTTGCAGGAGTGTACTCCACCTACATGATACCTCACACCGAGAACGAGGACCAGCAGCTCCGCCTGCTTTCCAACGCCATCAAGAGCGTCTATGCCTCGGTGTACTACGCCTCCTCCAGAGGCTATATCACAGCCACCGCCAACGTTATCTCCGAAGAGAAGATGGGCATCATACTCCAGGAGATCTGCGGCAGCGAGGATGACGGGTATTTCTTCCCCACCATATCCGGCGTGGTCCGTTCCGTGAACTTCTATCCCGTGGGATACGAGAAGCCCGAGGAGGGCATTGCCAAGATTGCCTTCGGTCTCGGAAAATCGGTGGTGGACGGGGACCAGGTACTGCGTTTCTCGCCCTTCTACCCCAAGAACATCATCCAGACATCCACTCCCGAGCTGGCGATGAGGGACACCCAGCAGACAATGTACGCCCTCAACCTCCAGCCCGGCAAGTTCAAGACTTCGGTAGATGACGCCGTGAACCTCGAGCGCATCCCCATAGCGGACTGCGGCCGTTTCAAGGAATTCTCGAAGGTGGTTTCCACCTACGACTACGAGAATCAGAGGATGGTCGATTCCGCCGCTCCCAAGGGGCCCAAGGTGGTCACTTTCGCTCACGTGCTGCGCT
>JAILMV010000159.1 GCA_024692185.1 Bacteroidales bacterium
AACGATCCTACCATAGGCGCCAATGCCGATAAGGTGCATAGCGCCCTGCAGGCTCTCGCCATCAACAACGTGGGCACAGGCTTCACCGGCGGCAGCGCCTGGAAGATCCAGGTAGGCAACAACAATAAGGTAGATGTCACTGCAGGCAGCGAATACCGCGTCGGCCTCTGGGTCAAGTCTCCCGACGGAGGCACTACCCTGCAGGTAGAATGCCGGTGGGACGTCCAAGGAGAGACTTCCACCACCAACAACTACAATCAGGTGACCGGAATCACCGACGAGTGGACCTATCTCTATTACGATATCACTGCACCCGAAAAAGCTTATGCAGTGCAGATCGTTCTCGACTGTGCATACGAGGAAGTCAACTACTACATCGACGACGTGCAGTTCATGCCCAAGCCCGTCGAGAGCTTCATCGACAAGAACAGCATCCTCACCAACGGCGACTTCGAAGAAGTGGCGGACGGCTTCCCTGCCAATATCCACAAGGGTAACGGCGGCGAATACATCAGCCTCAGCACCGAAGAGGCCCACAGCGGCACCAATTCCATCAAGGTGGACAACACCAGCCCTGTAGGCACCGGCGGAGATGCCTGGAAGATCCAGTTCGGCAACCAGTACAACACTCCTACTCCTCTCGAAGGCGGCAAGACCTACCGTTACGGCGTATGGGTCAAGTCCCCCGACGCAGCCGAGGGTGCCCAGATCCAGCTTTACGCAAAGCACTATACCGGCGACACCGCAGGTACCGAGAACTACCGTCAGGCCGGCCCTGTCACCAGCGACTGGAGCTTCATCTACACCGATATCGAAGTTCCTGAAGGAGAAGACGGAATGTACCTGACCATCCAGGCCGCCTATGCCGAGGGAACCTTCTACTTCGACGACTGGCAGTGCTTCCCCATCGAAGCATCCACTGCTTCCATCAAGGCAGCCAAGGGCTTCGGCAAGTATCCTAGCTGGAACCGTCCCGCACCTGCCAAGGTGGTAAGGAGAGGCGTCGATTTCGAGAACAACGCCAAATTCGACGGCGAACTTGTAGATGATGCAGTAGGCGCAGCTTACAAGAACTTCGTCTATGGAATGGTAGAGCACTTCGACGTTTACGCTTGGGATGTGGTGAACGAGACCTTCACCGACGGAGGCGACTTCCGCAACACTTCCAATACCGAAGAATCCAAGGACAAACACGTCTATGTATGGGGCAAGCATTACGCCGACACCAAGACCTGGGTCGATAAGGCCTTCGCCTATGCTACCGACGCAGCTGCCCTCTACGGCAAGACTCCCGTACTCTACATCAACGACTATAACCTGGAGACCTCCGATGCCA
The DNA here is from genome assembly GCA_024692185.1 of Bacteroidales bacterium. Lineage (GTDB taxonomy): Bacteria > Bacteroidota > Bacteroidia > Bacteroidales > UBA932 > Cryptobacteroides. The sequence goes on from JAILMV010000159.1 coordinate 1,337, forward strand.
AGCGTGCCGCATTCTGCGCATATGCAAAGGGCAACGAGCAGGTTACCGGCGTCGGCACCCAGATGCACCTCAACCTCGGCACTCCCGACCTGGAGGCCAAGATCGAAGCCAGCCTCAAGGACCTCGTAGCCACCGGCAAGATGGTACGTATCTCCGAGCTGGACATCGTCAGCACCGACGAAGCGGCCCAGGCCGAAATGTACAAGTACATCTTCGCCAAGTACATCGAACTCGTGCCTGAGGCACAGCGTGGCGGCATCACCATCTGGGGTATCAACGACAAGGATTCCTGGCTGGGCGAAGCATCGGCACCTCTGCTCTGGAAGGGCAACAAGTACGAGAAGAAGCTCGCTTACGAAACACTTTATGTTTATCTCTGCGAACTGGCCGGAATCGACCCGTACCAGGCAGAAGAAGATGAATAAAAGAATAGAAATGATTTGACTCAAAAAGGCAATGGCGCAATACTGCTGCCATTGTCTTTTTGAGTATATTTGTAAAAAACCAATAACCATGTATCTGTTAGGTTACGACATCGGCAGTTCATCCGTAAAAGCCTCCCTGGTGGATGCGCAGAGCGGAAAATGTGTATCATCGGCATTCTATCCTAAATCCGAAGCGCCCATCAGCTCCGCAAAGAGCGGCTGGGCCGAGCAGGAACCGGATGCCTGGTGGGGATATCTCAAAGCCGCCACGGCCGAAGTGCTGGGCGCCGCCCCCAAAGCGGAGATAGCCGCGATAGGCATTTCCTATCAGATGCACGGACTGGTGTGCGTGGGCAAGGACGGCAAAGCCCTCCGCCCCGCCATCATCTGGTGCGACTCCCGCGCCGTCCCTTACGGCCAGAAGGCCTTCGACGCCCTCGGCCAGGAATACTGCCTGCAGCATCTGCTCAACTCTCCCGGAAACTTCACCGCCGCAAAACTCGCCTGGGTCAAGGAGAACGAGCCGGAGGTTTTTGCCAAGATCCACAAGATTATGCTCCCCGGGGACTATGTGGCCCTGCGCCTTACCGGCGAGGCCTGCACCACCGTGAGCGGCCTTTCCGAAGGTATCTTCTGGGACTTCAAGGCCGGTGCGGTATCTTCCAAGCTGCTGGATTTCTTCGGTTTCGACGATAGCATCATCCCCGAAATCCGGCCCACTTTCGCCGAGCAGGGCAGGCTCAGCCGCGCCGCTGCCGCCGAACTCGGGCTGCATGAGGGCATCCCCGTCACCTACCGTGCCGGCGACCAGCCCAACAACGCCCTCAGCCTGAACGTATTCAATCCCGGCGAAATCGCCTCCACAGCCGGCACCTCCGGCGTGGTCTATGGCGTGATCGGCCAGGTCAACTACGACCCCCTCTCCCGCGTGAACACTTTCGCCCACGTGAACCATACTACCGCAGACCCGCGCCTCGGCGTGCTGCTCTGCATCAACGGAACGGGCATCCTGAACTCCTGGATGCGCCGCAACGTAGCCCCCGAAGGCATCTCCTACTCGGAGATGAACGAACTCGCCGCCAGCGTGCCAATTGGCAGCGACGGAGTGTCCATACTGCCCTTCGGCAACGGCGCCGAACGAATGCTCCAGAACCAGGAGAAGGGCTGCAGCATCCACGGCGTCAACTTCAACCGCCACGGCAAGGCACATCTGCTGCGCGCCGCCCAGGAAGGAATCGCATTCTCCTTCCAGTACGGCATCGAAATAATGGAGCAGATGGGCCTGAAGGTGGATAAGATCCACGCCGGAAAGGCCAACATGTTCCTTTCCGACATCTTCCGCAACACCCTCTCGGGCGTTTCCGGAGCAACCATCGAACTATACGATACCGACGGATCCGTGGGCGCGGCCAAGGCTGCGGGCATAGGCGCCGGCATCTACAAGAACCACGACGAGGCCTTCTCCACCCTGGAGAGGCTCGCGGTCATCACCCCCGCCCACCGCGACGAATATCGCGAGGCATACGAAAAATGGAAATCAGTCAACAACAAATAAACAAATAAAACTATGGCAAAAGAGTACTTCCCTACAATCGGAAAGATTCCTTTCGAAGGAATCGATAGCAAGAACCCCCTGGCTTTCCACTACTATGACGCTAACCGCGTAGTGATGGGCAAGCCCATGAAGGACTGGCTCAAATTCGCAATGGCTTGGTGGCACACCCTCGGCCAGGCATCCGGCGACCCGTTCGGCGGACAGACCCGTTCCTATGAGTGGGATAAAGGCGAATGCCCCTACTGCCGCGCAAAGGCAAAGGCCGACGCCGGCTTCGAAATCATGCAGAAATTGGGCATCGAATACTTCTGCTTCCATGACATCGACCTCGTAGAGGATACCGACGACATCGCAGAGTACGAGGCCCGTATGAAGGATATCACCGACTATCTCCTCGAGAAGATGAAGGAGACCGGCATCAAGAACCTCTGGGGAACCGCAAACGTGTTCGGCCACAAGCGCTATATGAACGGCGCCGGCACCAACCCCCAGTTCGATGTCGTTGCCCGCGCAGCCGTGCAGATCAAGAACGCAATCGACGCCACCATCAAGCTCGGCGGCACCAACTACGTGTTCTGGGGCGGCCGTGAAGGCTACTACAGCCTGCTCAACACCCAGATGCAGCGCGAGAAGGACCACCTCGGAAAGCTCCTCAGCGCAGCCCGCGACTATGCCCGCGCCAACGGATTCAAGGGAACCTTCCTCATCGAACCCAAACCCATGGAGCCCACCAAGCACCAGTACGACGTGGACACCGAGACCGTCATCGGTTTCCTCCGCGCCAACGGACTGGAGAAGGACTTCAAGGTAAACATCGAGGTCAACCACGCCACCCTCGCAGGCCACACCTTCGAGCACGAGCTCACGGTTGCGGTAGATAACGGCTTCCTCGGCAGCATCGACGCCAACCGCGGCGACGCTCAGAACGGCTGGGATACCGACCAGTTCCCCGTGGATCCTTACGACCTCACCCAGGCAATGATGCAGATCATCCGCAACGGCGGTCTGGGCAACGGCGGTACCAACTTCGACGCCAAGCTCCGCCGCAGCTCCACCGACCCCGAGGACATCTTCATCGCCCACATCAGCGCTATGGACGCAATGGCACACGCCCTCCTGAACGCAGCTGCAGTTATCGAGGAAAGCCCTCTCTGCAAGATGGTCGAGGAGCGCTACGCCAGCTTCGACAGCGGCCTGGGCAAGAAGTTCGAAGAGGGCAAGGCCTCTCTCGAGGACCTCTACGACTATGCCAAGAAGAACGGCGAGCCCGTGGTAGCATCCGGCAAGCAGGAGCTCTACGAGACTCTCCTGAACCTCTACGCAAAATAATACCGGAACCCGGATATGGAAAAAGACTGGAGATGGTTCGGTCGGAAGGATAAGATCACATTGCCCATGCTGCGCCAGATTGGCGTAGAGGGCATTGTGACCTCCCTCCATGACCTTCCCATCGGGGAAGTGTGGACCGTAGGGCAGATCTCGGAAGTGAAGGACTACATCGAGGCCAACGGACTCCGTTGGTCAGTGGTCGAGAGCCTGCCGGTAAGTGAAGAAATAAAGTACGCCGGCCCCCGCCGCGACGCCCTGATCGAAAACTATCGTCAGAGCCTCGCTAACCTGGGGAAATGCGGCGTGCGGACGGTCTGCTACAATTTTATGCCCGTTATAGATTGGATCCGTACGGACCTGGAATACCCTTGTCCGGACGGATCCACCAGTCTGTATTTCGACCTGGCGGAATTCGCCTACTTCGACATCCATATCCTCGAACGGAAAGATGCGGCCAAGGATTACTCCCGCGACGTCCTCGCCCGTGTGAAAAGGCTCGCAGAGAGCTTCACGGACGCGGACCGCGAGCGCCTCATCGACACCATAATAATCAAGACCCAGGGCTTCGTGAACGGCAATTTCGCCGGGCACGACTTCGACCCCGTGGGGCTTTTCCGGGAGATGCTCTCGAAGTTCGAAGGCATCACCAAGGATGCCCTCCGCGAGAACCTCCGCTACTTCCTCGAGGCCGTAATGCCGGTCTGCGAAGAGTACGGAATACGGCTCTGCATACATCCTGACGACCCTCCGATGCCTGTGCTGGGCCTGCCCCGCATAGTCACTTCCGCCGAGGACATAGAGTGGATACTCAAGGCCGTGGACAACCCTCACAGCGGCCTCACCTTCTGCGCCGGCAGCCTGTCCTCCGGAGCCCATAACGAGCTGGTGCCCATGGCCCGCCGTTTCGCCTCCAGGACCTTCTTCGTGCATCTGCGCAGCTGCGACGTACTTCCCGGCGGGAACTTCATGGAAGCCTCCCACACCGCCGGACGGGCCCACCTGGTGGAGCTCATCCGCATATTCGAAAAACAAGACCCGGAGCTGCCGATGCGCGTGGACCACGGCAAGACCATACTGGGTGACGAGGCCTGCGGCTACAACCCGGGCTACAGCTTCCACGGCCGTATGCTGGCCCTGGGGCAGGTGGACGGAATGATGGCCGCCGTCCGGAACGAAATAGAACACAAATTGATATGAAAGATCTCTTTTCCGTAGAAGGCAAGGTCGCAGTCATTACCGGCGCGGCCGGCGTGCTGGGCGGATCCCTCGCCCGTCATTTCGTAGCCCAGGGGGCCAAGGTGGCCGCCCTCGTGCATCGTCCCGAACAGGTCGAGGAAGTCCTCTCCGTGCTCGGAAAGGAAAACCTGGCATTCGCCTGCAATGTGATGGACATTCCCTCGGTGGAAAAGATCTCCAAGGAGATAGTCGAGACTTGGGGCAGGGTGGACATACTCATCAACGTGGCCGGCGGCAATGTACCCGGCGCCACCATAATGCCGGACCAGAACTTCTACGACATGAAGCAGGAGGACTGGAACAAGGTCCTGGACCTGAACCTCAACGGAACCATCTTCCCCTCCCAGGTGTTCAGCCGCATCTTCGCCGAGCAGAAGGAGGGTTGCATACTGAACATCTCCTCAATGGCCGCCTACGACGCACTTTCCCGCGTGGCGGGCTACGGCGCCGCCAAGAGCGGAGTCTCCAATTTTACCAAATGGATGGCAGCCGAGATGGCCATCAAGTACGGCGAGAAGATACGCGTGAACGCCCTCGCCCCCGGCTTCTTCATCGGCAAGCAGAACCGCGCAGCCCTGCTGAACCCCGACGGATCCCTTACCGACAGGTCGGTGAAGGTCATGGCCAAGACCCCTATGCGCCGCTTCGGGGACATCACCGAACTCAACGGTGCCGCACAGTTCCTCTGCTCGGACGCAGCCAGCTTCGTGACCGGAGTAGTGCTTCCGGTAGATGGCGGCTTCTCGAGCTTCAGCGGTATTTAATTCCGATTAATAATACTCTATCGTCCTGAATTATAATATCTTCATCACCTGCGATTCTATTTGCCTCCCAGGGCTGCTATTGCTAAAAAAGTGATATCTTTGCAAAGATATGGCAATCAAAAAGGGGAAAATACTTGTCGTAGACGACAATGCAGGCATACGCAGTGCACTGAAGATATTGCTGCCCTTGCATTTCGAAGAGGTGGAAACCATCCCGTCCCCAGCCACTCTCGTGAACATGCTTGAGAGCTTCCGGCCGGACGTGGTCCTGCTGGATATGAACTTCAACACCAGCATCAACACCGGTAACGAAGGCCTGTACTGGGCCGGGGAAATCAAGAAACTGGCTCCGGAAGTGGAGGTGGTGCTATTCACCGCCTATGCGGACATCCAGCTCGCCGTGGAGGGAATGAAGCGCGGGGCCTTCGACTTCATAGTCAAACCCTGGGACAACGAAAAGCTCGCCGCCACCCTGACCGCCGCCCGCGACAAGGCCCGCAAGGCCAAACGTCCCGTCGTCTCCGAACAGAGCGGAGGCCCCATGTTCTGGGGCACGAGCCCAGCAATGGCCGCCATACGCAGGACTATCGACAAGATAGCCCCCACCGACGCCACCGTGCTGATTACCGGCGAAAACGGCACCGGCAAGGACGTACTCGCCCGCGAAATCCACGCCCGCAGCCTGCGCAGCGCAAAGCCTATGGTTGCGGTAGATGCCGGGGCCATCACCGAAACCCTTTTCGAGAGCGAACTCTTCGGTCACGTGAAGGGCGCTTTCACCGATGCCCACGCCGACCACGCAGGCAAGTTCGAGCAGGCCGACGGCGGCACCCTCTTCCTGGACGAAATCGGCAACATCCCCCTGCATCTGCAGGCCAAACTGCTGCGAGCCATACAGAGCCGCAGCATCATACGCGTAGGCGGAAACGAGGCCAAACCCGTGGACATACGCCTGATCTGCGCCACCAATATGGACCTGGAGGCCCTGGTACGCGAAGGCCGCTTCCGCGAGGATCTCTACTATAGGATAAACACCGTACACATTGCCCTGCCCGCGTTGAGGGAGCGCAAGGAAGACATCGCCGAACTGGCGGAAATCTTCCTGAAAAGGTTTGCTCAGAAGTACCACCGCCCGCTGGAGGGCCTGGACGCCTCCGCCCGCAAGGTTCTGGAAGATGCCCGCTGGAGCGGGAACATACGCGAGCTGCAGAACTGCATCGAAAAAGCCGTCATCCTGAGCGAAGGGAAGATGCTCTGCGCGGCCGACTTGCAGATAAGCGATTCCGGCGCCCGCGAGCTCAGCGCTGCCGACGAGGAACGCCTGGTGCGCGAGGTCCTGGAACGCAGCGGCGGGAACATATCTTCCGCAGCCAAGATGCTGGGAGTCAGCCGCCCTACCATGTACGCGAAACTCAAGAAATACGGATTGTAAGTGCCTGGATATCTGCTCATACTGCTTATTCTTGCCGTCGCGGCCCTCGCGGCGTTGCTTGCGGCGCTGCACGTACGCAGGAAAGATATCAAGAAGGTGGCCTATATGATGGATGCCCTGGAGGACGGGGAACTGAACTTCCGTTTCCGGGAGAGCAACAAGTTCAATCGCACCCTGAACCGCATCCGCACCATCTTCGAGCGCCAGCGCCAGCAGCACGAGCAGGACTCCTGGACCAAGCTGATCCGCGTGCTCACGCACGAGATAATGAATACGGTATCGCCCATCGCCTCCTTGAGCGACGCCCTGGCCAAGTCGGTAGATGAGAACGGCCGCAGCGAGCTGGACGTGAAGGCCGGGCTGGAGACCATCTCCGACAGCTCCAAGAACCTGATTGGCTTCGTGCAGACCTACCGCGAGCTTTCCGGCGTGGCCAAGCCGGTGCGCAAGGCCCTCGAACTCCAGGACCTGGTGGAGAGCGTGATAGCCCTGAACAGCGAATTCACCGCCTCCCTACAGGCCGAATGCAGATACCTCCCCGCCGAACCCGACCTGATGATCTATGCGGACGAGGGGCAGATCTCCCAGATACTGATAAACCTGATAAAGAACGCCCTGCAGGCCGGCGCAAAGCACATCGACATCTCCGCCCGTATGGGGAAGGAGGAGGATGTGATAATCGACGTCGCGAACGACGGCGAGCCCATCCCCGTCTCGGCCCAGGAGCAGATATTCATCCCTTTCTACACCACCAAGAAGGAGGGTTCGGGAATAGGCCTCAGCATTTCCCGTCAGATAATGCGCAACCACAATGGCAGCATCGAACTGCTCAGCAGCGACGACCACCAGACCGTCTTCGAGCTGCGCTTCCGTTAAAATACTGTAAAGTGTAAAGCCTAAAGTGTAAAGCCGAGTGTAAACTTTACACTTTTTTTATGCTGCGCAAAAATCGTTATCCGCTGATTATCAATCAGTTGAAAACTTTGGCACGGGCAGTGTTGCTGTTTTCTGCGGTTAAACGATAAATTTATGATTTCACTTTCCATAATTAAATGTGCAGCAATAGCCCTGGCGTCCGCAGTGACTGTGTGCGCCAGCGGCCAATCTGCAATGAGCGTGCAGGATTGCATGAAATATGCGATTTCCAACTCCACCAAGGTCCGCATCCAGCAGGCCGCCATCGGCGATGCGCGGATCGACAGGCGCACCGCCGCCCTGTCCTTGTTCACCCCGCAGATCAATGCGCAGACCTACGCATACTACAACTTCGGGCGCAGCATCGACCCTAAGACAAATACTTATTTCAATACGACATCTTTCCATAACAACTACAGCGTTTCTGCCGGGATCGCGCTCTTCGACGGCTTCCAGGCCGTGAACAACTACCGCATCTCCAAGACCGGTATGATGATAGCCGATTCCCAGGAAAAGCAGGTCGAGGCGGACATCTGCCTCGCAGTTATGGAAGCCTATTATAACGTGGTGTATTACAAGCGTCTCGCAGACGTTTACGAGGAACAGGTTTCCATCGCGAAGCAGTCCCTGGCCAAAGCGAAAAGGCAGGAAGAACTTGGGCAGAAGGGGCATGCCGACGTGATTCAGATGGAAGCCGAAATGGTGGAGAGGGAATACGACTTGATCAATACCAGGAACATGTACGAGAGTCATAAGATGACCCTCGAGGACATAATGTTCTGGCCGGCAGATTCTAGTTTAGTAGTTGTAACGAGTATTCCCTCTTCCGCCATTTTTGAAGACGAGACTCCGGAAATCTCCTCAGCCGTGGACAACAATCCCGGCGTGCAGGAGGCCGGTTTCCGCTTGCAGAACGCCAAGCTCGAGCTGAGCACCGCCAAATGGCAGACCCTGCCTTCCCTCGGCCTCTATGCCGGATGGAGCACCAGCTACTATACCTATCAGGGCTCGGCTACGGACAAATTCGGCAACCAGTTCCGCAACAACGGAGGCGAGTATGTGGAACTTTCCCTCTCCATCCCTATCTGGGACCGTATGAGCAAGCACGCCAGGATAGCCAAGAAGCGCAATGCCTTCGAGAAGGCCTCTGCCGAGCTGGAGCAGAAGCGCCGCGACGTGGAGAGCGAGGTGCGCCGGGCCATCCAGGACCGCAACGGCACTGCCAGCGCATATATGCAGGCCGTCCGCAAGTCGGAGGTCCAGGCCGAAGCCTACCAGCTCAACCTCAAGAAACTGGACCAGGGCCTCATCTCCCCCCTGGAGTTCCAGACGGCCTCCGGCAATTATCTCCGGGCTCAGGCCGACGAGATGGGCAGCCTTTTCAAGTACCTCATCAAGCAGGCTGTGGTGAAATATTACAATGGAATAGATTATATCAATCAATAGTATGGACAAGATAATCGAAAAGAAGACCGGTTGGCGCGTGGCATTCAGCAAGAAGGCCCTTCCCTGGTGGTTCGGAGCTGCCCTTGCAGTGTTCGTAGTGTACCTCGTCGCCCGTCCCAACAATAAGACTTTGAGAGTGGACAAGGACAGCCTGATGGTTGCCGAAGCAGTTTCCGGAGAGTTCAACGACTACATCCGCATCAGCGGCCGCGTGCAACCTATGACCACCATACAGCTGAGCCCGCAGGAGGGTGGAATTGTGCAGAAGATACTCATAGAGGAGGGCTCGAAGGTCAAGGCCGGGGATCCCATCCTTATTCTCGCCAACGACAATCTCGACCTTTCCATACTTAACTCCGAGGCCGAGCTTGCGGAGAAGGAGAACATCCTCCGCAACACCCAGATCCAGATGGAGCAGCAGAAGCTGGACGTCCGCCAGAACGTGCTGGAGTACGGCACCCAGGTCGAGCGCCTGCGCCGCGCCTACGAGCAGCAGAAGGCCCTCTACGCCGACAAACTCATCGCCAAGGAAGAATATCTGAAGGCGGAAGAAGATTACCTCCTCGCCAAGCAGAAATACGACTTGATGGCCGAGCGTTCCAAGCAGGACAGCCTCTACCGCGGCACCCAGATCGACCGCATGGAGGAATCCCTGGAGAACATGCAGCTGAACATGCAGATGATACGCAAGCGCAAGAGCAACCTCATAGTCAAGGCTCCCATCGACGGTGAACTGGGTCTTCTGGACGTCGTCCTGGGCCAGAGCATAGCCAGCGGCACCAAGATCGGGCAGATCAACTCAGTAGGCATCTACAAGGTGGAAGCGCAGATTGACGAACACTATATCGACCGCGTAGTTTCGGGCCTGGAGGCCACTTTCGAGCGCCAGGGCGAGACCTACTCCACCGTCATCCGGAAAGTCTATCCGGAGGTCCGCGACGGCAAGTTCAAGGCCGATTTCAAGTTCGACGGCGAGCAGCCCGACAACATCCGCGCCGGCCAGACCTACTACCTCAACCTCCAACTGGGGCAGCCCGAAGAAGCC
>JAILMV010000208.1 GCA_024692185.1 Bacteroidales bacterium
TGTTTCGGTGTTTTCGATTCTTGCTTCTTTTATGGAGCAGGCAGTCATGAGCACCGAGACTCCGACTGCCAGGAATAGATAAGAGTTTTTCATTAAATATCAGTTCCGGACCACTTTCCACCAGCCTCCCTTATCGGGGCCTATACGCTGCAGCGAGCCGGATTTTTTTAAATTAGCCAAATGTTTTTCCACACCTTTTGCCGAGATCTGCAGTATTTCTGCAAGGTCGGCGGTGGTGTATCTAGGGTGTTCAGTTAGAATCTGCAGTATTCGTGCCGAGTTCTTTACGGTCGCCTCCTTCACCTGCGGGAAACGGCACTTCGAAACGGGCGCCATCACTTCTTTGGCGTGGCTCGTGAAAACATCTTCGATGTCCTCGCGAACCGCCGACCTCAGCAGCGTGGCATATTCTTCGGGTTCGCGGATGGAGATGGGCTCCAGGCCGAATTCCAGCTGCAGCATGTTCATCAGCAGCCTGGCCATCAGGTCGTTCCCCTCGGGCCAAAGTTCGGCATCGCTCACCCGGAAATGGATGGAATAGCTCACATTGTAGAGGCCCTCGCTTTTCAGTGTGCGGGCATGCATCCTGGCCTCGTTGGCCTCCTGGCAGATCTTCTGCAGGGCGGCCTCGCTGCGGATGCGGCTACAGTCGAAACCGAAGTTGCGGAGAGCCTTGGCTGCCAGCAACTTTATCCGGTACGCGCTCCATATCTGATGGCTGGAAGCATCTTCCACTGCCGCCTCGTAACCCTTCAGCAGGTCCAGGTTCATCAGCTGCTCGGCAATGGTCTTGCCCTCGCTGCTGACCCCGTCCCGGAGCAGGCGAACGTTCTCCTGCAGACTGAGCGTGGAGCCCTCTGCGGCGGTAGATGCGGTTACCAACTTATATAGAACGGTCTTGTCCATCCTTATTTGATGACAATTTGTTTCATTATACGCGTCTTGATGTCCTCGGGGAGTTTGGTGAGGCTTTCAAGATGCTTGCCTATTTCTTCGACGTCTATTTCCTGCAAGTATTTTGCCGCGTTTGCAGGGTCTTCGTTGATGAAGCTCGGCGTGCCCAGAAGCTTCAGCAACTCGGGGGTCAGCTGGGCGTCCCCGTTCACGTGTGCGGCAAATTCGGCCTTGACCTCGGGCATCAGTATGCGCAGCCTCTTCATCACGCCCTTCTGGCCGTCGATGAACTTGAACTCGCATTTGCAGCTGATGCTCAGGGCCTCGTCCGCGCCCGTTTCCGGCAGATAGACGGTCAGGCTGAGGCTTTCTCCGTCGTAGCCCCAGACGGCCTCTTGCACGGGGCGTTTGCCCGCCAGGCGGTCGTAAGCGACGCTCTTCCCGTTCACCAGCACCTCGGTCGGGGCGGTCACGCCAGGAAGAATAACGCTGATTTTCCTCTTGGAATCCATCCCTTTGTAGGAGCCCTTGCGGGGGTCGATGCTGACCAGTATTCCGTCGGTGGATACGGCCTGGCGGAACTCGGTGGTGGCGAAGTCGGAGGAGTAAGCCTGCGATTCTCCGTCATCCTCATAAAGCTTGTAGGAAGGGCCGGGCTTGCCGTCGGCGGGGGCTCCGGGAACCACCAGCAGGCGCAGCTCGTTGCTCGCATCCTGCAGGTTGGAGATGTTCTTCCCTGCCAGGGGGATGATGGCTCCTGCGCGAACGAACCAGGGGTTCTCCGCGATAGTGTAGCTCAGTTCGGCCTCGCTGCCGCCGGCGTACATCTTGCCGGTGCTCAGGTCGAACCAGTCGCTCCCTTCCGGGAACCACATCTTGCGGGAGGCAAGTTTGGTTACGGGGTCGGCGGGCTGGCAGACGACGGTCGCGAGTATATCGTCCCCGAACATGAATTCCTCCTTCCACTGGTAGGCCCTTTCATCTTCCGGCCAGGCATAGTAGAGAGGCCGGCAGAGGCCGATGCCCGTGTCGTAGCTCTGGCGGGCGGCGGTGTATATGTAGGAACTCAGGTCGTAGCGCAGGCGGATGGCCTCGCGCATGGCGTCGAAGTGCTCAGGGAATACCCAGAAACGCTTCTCCATGGAGAAGTTCTTGGTAGAATGTGTCTTGAAGATGGGGGTGAAAACTCCTTCCTGCAGCCAGCGGGTGTAGAGTTCGGGATCGGTTTCGTTCACTCCCTTGGGCTGCATATGCCCGCCGATGTCGTGGCCCCACCAGGCATAGCCGATGTTGGATGCCTGGGCGGTGAATTCGGGCAGATAGCCCAGCACCTTCCAGGTCGCATAGGTATCTCCCGAAAAACCTACCTGGTAACGGTGGCTGCCTATGCCTCCCCAGCGATGGTAGATCATCGGGCGGGGAGCATCCTTGCCCATGCTCGCACTGCGGCGGGCCATGTCGTTCCAGAAGGTATAGTTGAGCCAGAAGGTGTTGCTGAGGCCCTTTATGTACTTGCTCTCGCGGAACTGCTGCCAGTCGAGCCACCAGAAATCCACTCCCTGCTCCTCAATGGGATGCAGCACGGAATTGAAGTAGGCATCCGCCCATTCCTGCTGGTCCATACGGAAGGGAACATAGCTGGGGCTGCCGTCGGGTTTGAGGTAGTTCTTGGGCCCGTCGTAGTCGTCGGTGCGGGAGAGATAATCCGCCTTGAAGCGCTCGTAGGGCTCTTCATATACCTGCAGGCCGGATGCCGGATGCAGGTTGAGGGAAGTCTTGAGCTTGTGGAGATGTAGTTCGTCGAGCAGGTTCTCCGGGTTGGGGAAGAGTTCCGGTTTCCAGGTGTAGCCGGTCCATCCGAGGGACTCTCCGGCCTCATCCCTTTTCCATTTCTTGACCCCGGCTTTACGGGCAATCTCCTTCTTCTCCGCCCAGGTGTCGTGCCAGTCCATATCGATGATGAACACGTCCGCGGGGATGCTGTAGGCCTCGAAGTGCTCTGCCAGGTCCACCAGTTCGGCGTCGGAGTAGAGCCAGTAGCGGCACCACCAGTATCCCAGGGCATATTTCGGGGGGAGAGGGATGCGCCCCGCCACCTTCACGAAGTCGCCCAGGGCGCGGGTGTATTCGTGACCGTATGCGAAGATGTACCAGTCGATGCGGTCCCCTTCCGGGCGCTCTTCTACCCAATATTTCCAATCGGAATCCACGGGTACCAGCAGATGGCGGCTGGATTCATCTATCAGCGCCCATCCGTCGCGGGAGATGACTCCCGGGTCGAAGGGATCCTTGGTAAATCCGCCGTGAGGGCCCCTGGCGTTGATGCCGTCGTAGGTGTCGAGGGTGCGGCAGGTGCTGAGCAGGTTGCCGGAGGCGTCATCTCCCGGTTTCCAGGTCTTTTTTATGCTGGTAGGGCGGCCTTTCTTGTCCGCCGGCCCGGCCATCTTGAAGGATACCTGCAGATTGCCCGCGTCGAACTTCCCGCTGCCCTTGTAGGAGAGGGTGAGTGCCGAGGTACTGATGCTGATTGACTTGGAACTGCGCCTGACTTTGAATTCCGGTACGGGGAGCTCGCGGTTCACTATCCCCAAGGTGGCGTTGTCCTCGAATTTGCCGTCTGCAGCCCATTCCATACGGATCAGATGGGGGGTAAGCACGGTAAAACGGGCGTTCCCTTGAACGACCGTAGCGGCTTCCTTTGCTTTAGGCTGAAAATGTTCTTGCGCTTGGCAAGGTATGGTGAGCAACACTATCGCGATGGATAGTAAAAGGCATTTTTTCATCGTGGTTGCAAATATAACACTTTCTCCGTCATAACATATAATTAATGGCGGGAGCAATTCAGGTAAAAATTTATATCTTTGTGCGCTATGTTCAGTAAAGAAATCTATACCTCCCGCCGCGAGGAACTGCGGCGCCTTTTGGGAAACGAAAAGGGAATCGCCGTTTTTCTCGGCAATGTAGATGCCCCTGCACAGTACAAGGACAATTGCTATAAATTCCGTCAGGACAGCACCTGGCTATATTATTTCGGCATCGACGAGCCCCGCTTCGCCGCTGTTATGGACCTGGACGCCGGCACCGAGACCATCTACGCCGACGACTTCAGCATCGACGATATCATCTGGACGGGCCCCCAGCCCTCCGTGGCCCAGCAGGCCGCCGAGGTCGGAGTGGAGCGTTCCGAACCATATTCCAAACTTGACTGGGTGGTATCCCAGGCCATAGTCCAGGGCCGTACCATCCACACCATCCCCCCTTCCCGCTACTACAACGCCATGAAGCTGCAGAGCCTTGGCATCGACAAGCCCTCCGAGGCCCTCATCCGCGCAATCATCAGTATGAGGCTGGTAAAGCGCCCCGAGGAAATCGTGGAGCTGGATGCCGCCGGAGTGCTCGGCCAGAAGATGCATACCATCGCCCGCCGCGGCATACGCGTGGGCCGCGTGGAGCAGGAGATAGTCGGTGAGATGGAGGGCGTGACCCTCGCCGAGGGCTGGGGAATCAGCTTCGCTACCATCCTTACCCAGCACGGGGAGATCTTCCACAACCACGGCCACGCCTGCACTATCGAGGATGGCCGCCTGATGGTCATCGACGCCGGTGCGGAGGGGAATTCCCACTACGCATCCGACTTTACCCGCACCTATCCTACCGGTGGCAAATACACCCCCAAGCAGAGGGATATCTACAGCATAGTCTATGACTGCAACGAGTTCGCCTTCTCCATGACCAAGCCCGGAGTCGCCTACCGCGACGTGCATCTGGCAGTGGCCCGCATGATGCTGGACCGCCTCTCCCAGCTGGGCCTTGTTTCGGGCGATCTGGACGAGATGGTGGCCGCCGGCACCGCCGGTCTGTTCATGCCTCACGGCCTGGGCCACAATATGGGTCTGGACGTGCACGACATGGAGGATCTGGGCGAGGATCTGGTGGGTTACGATGCCGACCAGAAGCGTTCCCCCCAGCTGGGTCTGCGCTCGCTGCGCATGGCCCGCAGGCTGGTTCCCGGCAACGTGGTTACGGACGAACCTGGTATCTACTTCATCCCCGAGCTGATTGCCCTGTGGAAGAAGGAGGGGCATCCGTTCGTGAATTATTCCGCCCTGGAGGCCGGCTATCTGGACTTCGGTGGAATCCGTATCGAGGATGATGTGCTGATCACTGCCGACGGCGCCCGCCGCCTGGGTGGCCAGCGCCTGCCCGCCTCTCCCGACGAGGTCGAGGCTGCGATGGCTGCAGACAAAGAGTTAAACTATTAACAACATAAAAACTATGGGACTTTTAGATGGAAAAGTCGCCCTGATTACGGGCGCATCCAGGGGAATCGGTAAAGCGATTGCCCTCAAATACGCGGCAGAAGGTGCCGACGTGGCATTCACCGACTTGGTCGTGAACCAGGACACCGTTGCTGAAATCGCAGCCCTCGGCCACAAGGTCAAGGCCTACGAAAGCAATGCCGCCGACTTCGAGGCTACCCAGAAGGTGGTCGAGCAGATACTCGCCGACTTCGGGAAGATCGACATCCTCGTAAACAACGCCGGCATCACCAAGGACGGCCTCGCAATGCGTATGACCGAACAGCAGTGGGACGCCGTGATAGCCGTCAATATGAAATCTGCATTCAACTATATGCACGCAGTGCTCCCCGCAATGGCCCGCGCCAAAGCCGGCAGCATCATCAACATGGCATCCATCGCCGGCCAGATGGGCAACCCCGGCCAGGTGAACTACGCAGCCACCAAAGCCGGCCTCATCGCCATGGCCAAGTCGGTTGCTAAGGAGATGGGCTCCCGCGGCATCCGCGCCAACTCCATCGCCCCCGGCTTCATCGTTTCGGAGATGACCAACGCCCTCCCCGAAGCCGTCCGCGAAGAGTATCTGAAGCAGATTCCTCTGCGCCGCGGCGGCACCCCCGAGGACATCGCCAACGCCGCCCTCTTCCTCGCCAGCGACCTCTCCTCCTACATCACCGGCCAGGTCATCCCCGTCAACGGCGGCCTGTATTGCTAGGGTAGGCCTGCGCCCCGGCGCTAGCTCCTGCGCTTGCGTAACACTTGCAAGGAACTTGCGTGACATTTTTGTGGAGCGTAAGTGATTAAGTAACAAAGTTTTAGCATAAACGCTTCTTACGGATTCCCCGTAGAAGCGTTTCTTGTAAATGACTGGGTATTAAGCCTTTACCCTCCACGCCACTTCTCTCGCCCCGCCTCCTTTCGGCCGCTACATTTTACAAACGTCACATCTTTGCCCGGCTCCCTTCTTTTGCACGACCGCCGCTGCGCTTTCTTCGCGCAGGGGCGGGCGGGGTTTGGGCGGGGAAAATGTTCGGAAACGTAAATTTTGGAAAATGTTTGCGAAGATTCTTTGGTGCGGCGGGGAAGTCGCGCGATATTGCG
>JAILMV010000212.1 GCA_024692185.1 Bacteroidales bacterium
TATCCATCCGAAAGGACCTTGCAGAACACTTTCGTGCTCTTCCGTAAGGATTTTACGCTGGGAGAAGTTCCCGGCGAGGCCAAAGGCTGGATAGTAGCGGACAGCAGATATCGTTTATTCGTAAATGGAGAAAGGGTCCAGTGGGGGCCGGCGCCGTCCGATCCCAGGTGGCAGGAAGCGGACCCGGTGGATATAGCCTCTTATTTAAGGAAAGGGAATAATACCATTGCGGTTGAAGTTTGTTTTTTCGGCAGTGGAGACGGTACTGCTCCTATTGGCAAGCCCGGACTGCTGCTCAAGATAGGCATCGGAAATCAGAATATCATAAGCGATCCTTCCTGGAGCTGCAGCCTGGCCAGGAGCTGGGAGCCCGGGAAATATAAAAGATGGTTCCTGAGGTCCCTGCAGGAATGTTTCGATGCCAGATGCTATCCTTATGGATGGATGGACGCCGGATATGAGATGGCCGAAGGATGGCTCCCTGCCAAAGTCTATGGAAGAGGGGACAAGCCATCCATCTGCAACCGCTACCGGGATTATCTCTGGGAAAGCAGGAATGGCAGGCCGGACGTTGAGATACGCGAGCGTTCGGTTCCCCTGATGCGGGAGAAATGCATTGACAATCCTAAGCTGAAAGAGACCATGTTGCTGGAATGGAAAGTGCCGGCAGAGAACTTCTTCGATATGGCCATGGATGCCTCGGCATATTCGGTAGAGGATTGGAAAGTGCTGGAACACAGCCCCGAAGACTCAGTATTCGTAATTCAGCCCGCCGAAGAGAAAACGGCCTCCTATGTATTTGCTTTCGATGAGCAAGGGGTAGGTTTTCCGTATTTCAGCATAGATGCTCCCGAGGGTACTGTAGTGGAGATGCTGGTGCACGAGGCCCACGATCCCGGGCATGCGGCCGTTATGAACAGCCACTTCCATTCCTGGACCAGATACATCTGCAAGGAAGGATTCAACCACTTCGAGAGCTTCGATTTCGAAAGCTACAGATGGGTCCAGTTCCTCATCCGCAATTTCGATCGCCCGGTAAGCCTCTCCGGAATAGGAATGCGGAGAAGGACCTACCCCTGGGCCGAGATGCCTAGAATAAAGGTCCAGGACGACACTCTTCAGCGAGTTGTCAACGCGACCATCAATACCCTGAACAATTGTGCCCAGGAGACTATTGTGGACGGTATGGCCCGCGAGCGCCAGCAGTACAGCGGGGACGGTGGACACCAGATCCACGCCCTATACCAGTTCTTCCGTCCGGAACCCCTGCTTGCACGCTATGTTAACATATTCAGCCAGGGCAGTTCCATCGAGGGCTTCTTCATGGACAGTTGGCCGGGCTGGGACAGGATGGTAAGGGTTTTTGAGAGGCAGCTTCAGATGACCGCCTGGGGGCCCATTCTGGACCACAGCATCGGATTCGTATTCGACGTGTACAATTACTATATGTACAGCGGGAATAAGGATAATCTAAAGGAAGTTTACCCCAGGCTTGTCAAGTTCTACAAATACATGAAGTCCCTTACCGATATGGAAGATGGTCTGATTCCTTCTGTCGGGCTCGGGATGTGCTCCGTCTATATGGACCAGAGGGCTTATAGGAATGACAGGGAGAAAGAACTGGCGCTGAACCTCTATGTGGCAGCAATGTGCAAGCATGCCATGGCCCCTTTATGCGAGCTCTTCGATGATACGGAACTAAAGAAAGATGTGTTGGAATATGGCCGAAGCGTACATGAAGCCTGCATCAAGAAATACTGGGACGTAGACAAAAAGGTCTTCGTAAACAATCTTCCCAGCAGAGACGAGGAAGGGGAGGACCGCTATTGCGACAGGTCCCTCTCTACTGCCCTTATTTTCGATATGTGCCCGGATGGAGCCTATCAGCAGTGCCTGGACCTGCTTGTAAGGCAGCCGGCCAATCTCGGCCAGTCCTATCCCTGCAATCTTGTATGGCCAATGTGGGCGCTGGTAAAATACAGGAGAATGGATGTGGTACTGGACCAGTTGCGCAGCCGTTGGGGGAAGATGCGTTCTGTCTGGGAGAACAATACCTTGGAAGAATTCTTCGATTCCAAAGCGGACGACAGTTCGCAGTGGAGCCATAGCGCTGTAATGCCGCTCATTGCCTTGGCGCAGGGGATAGCGGGGATCACGCCCCTCAAGCCGGATGGCAGCCTCATAAAGATAAAGCCTCAGCCTGCTGGCCTGGATGGTGTAGAATTCGATGTCTGGACCCAGCGCGGCCCCGTCCACTTCAAATATGCCGGCAAAAAAGGGAAGAACCTCTTTCTTGACATACCCGAGGGAGTAGATGCGGAACTCTGGCTGGATGCCGGAGAAAAAGTCAAGCTGCCCCTGCTCCGCGAGGAGCCGGGCGGCTTCAGAGTTTATCTGGCCAGGAATTTAGTATATTTGCACATCGAGAAACGGTGATCGACGAAACGATGAAAAAATTAAGCGTATTTCTGTGCATTGCATTGACTTCTTGTTCCGTGGTCAGAGGCTATATTGCCGATGGGCCCAATGGCCCCGGCATCTTCAGTTACGAGCATCATGCCCATGAAACGGTCGCCAATGGATCGGATGTATTCGGCTTCCCCGTTGCCGACCGGGGCCCCGTCTGGCTTGACACACTGCATTTCTACAGCCTGGGAGCCAAATGCGTGAATATGACGTTCCAGGAAGCACTGGAAGGCAAAAGCAATACCCAAGGGGTTCTTATAATCCAGAACGACACCATCGTTTATGAGAAGTATTGGGGGGATTTTGCGCCGGACAAGCCGGCCACAGTATTCTCGGTATCCAAATCCATCACATCGCTTTTATGCGGGATTGCGGTAGATGAAGGCTATATCCGCAGCATCGACGACGCCGTTACCGAATATATGCCCGAGCTTAAGAAAAAGGATCCCATGTGGCAGAAACTGACAGTCCGTCACCTGCTGGACATGAGAAGCGGCCTGGATTTCGACGATACCTACAGCATGAACCTGAAGGATATGAAGCGTCTGCTTGGAATTGCCCGACTGAACTACGGCCACAATGTGCCAAGGCAGGTGCGTAAACTCAAGTTCCGCTGCGAGCCCGGCACCGAATATAGATACGAAAGCATGACCTCGCAGATACTTGGCCTGGTGATAGAAAGGGCCACGGGTATTCCTTTCGCCGATTATCTGAGCGAAAAGGTCTGGAAGCCCCTGCAGATGGAATCCCCGGCATTCGTGAATATCGACAGCCGCTCTCATAGGACCGCCCACTGCTTCGGTGGCATCACGACTACCACAAGGGATCTTGCAAAGATAGGGCGTCTTTATCTGAACGAAGGGATGTGGAATGGAAGACGCATCGTGAGCGCGGAGTGGATACATAAGACTTGCGATTACGACCCCGGCAACCACGGCTATCATTTCAACTGGTATAACTCCAGCAGCTACGGGGAACCGAAACCCTTGTATCCTGGCTATTATGCACTTGGCATTGGCCATCAGGTTCTTTATGTGAATCCGTACAAGAATCTGATAATGGTCCGTATAGGCCAAGGGAACCACAGCGATTCTTTCGTCCCGGATGTATTCGAACAGCTTAGCAATTGCTGGAAATAGTTATTTGTCTATGTCTACTATGCACTTACAACCGTACGAAACCCCTGCAGCAACTGTGGTGGAGATCAAAATGGTAGAATGCATCCTTCAAACAAGCGGCATCCGCGAGGATGGCTATGGAGAGGAGTTTGTATTATGAGAAAGATCGTCATTGCTGCCATATGCCTGATGACCTGGGCTTCGGCCTGGGCCGGCAATGCGAAAACCCTGCCGTATTCTTATGGTTTCGAGAATTGTGCCTCCCCCGATATGCTTTATACGGAAGAAGGCTGGCTGTCGGATAACCTGGAGGGTGATTCCGGGATATGCGATTCCCGTTTCGCCCGTACGGGGGGCTATGCCTTCTCGTTCGCCATCGACCACGACCAAAACAATGCGCCGAGCCAGTATCTGATCTCTCCCGAGATCGACAGCGAAGGCAAGACAATCAAGGTTTCGTTCTACTACAAGATCGAAAGTGCAAGCGATGTACACGCTGTCCGCGTCGGCTATGTCACCTATTCGAACATCCAGTATCTATCGAATCCTATCCCGTATTTTTCGGGTTGGGAGAGTGTTGATACGGACAACTCCGGGTGGCAGCTCTACGAGCGGGAACTCCCGGCAGATGCCAGATACATAGCAATAGAAGCCTGTGTGTCGAATTACGGCCTGGTCATCCTGGACGATTTCTCCTTTACCTTGCTTGACGTCCGTCCGCCGGTAAATCTCTTGGAAACCGCTTTCACTTCCGAAAGCGCCACGTTCCAGTGGACCGCACCCGCAGCGACAGGCGAAACCATTTCGGGCTATGCCTACCAGTACCGGAAATCAGGCGACGGCAGCTGGTCGGCGGAGACTTCGACCACCGCGACTTCTGCCACCATCAGCGGCCTGACCGCCGATACAAGCTACGAGTTCCGCGTGAAATCCCTTTGTGGAAGCGGGGCGGGGAGTGAATATGTGTCAATGGGATTCCAGACGGCAGTCGACGGCGTCATGAACCTGCCCCTGACCGAAGATTTCCAAGACGGCATGGGGCCCTGGCGCGCTGTCAACGTCAATGCTGCTTCGTGCATCGGCACGCCCTGGGGCGGAACAAGCGCTTATGGTTTCTGTGGTGGCGGTCCCCAATACCTCATCAGTCCAGAAATAGAATGTTCCGGAACAGCAACACTGTCTTTAAATTACAGGATTGACCATCCGGATTATCCCAAGACGTTCCGGGTCGGCTACTCCACGACGGTAAACGATATCTCCGCCTATGTCTGGGATGATAGCGAAACGACTGCGACTTCAACTGATGAAAAGAAATACGAGGCTGAATTACCGACAGCGACTAAATTTATCGCTATCAAATACACCTCCGACAGCGACTACAGGCTGTTCATAGACGACATCTCCATCATCCGTAAAGGTACGGCTCCGCCCTCAGGGCTGACGCCCGGCGACATCGGTTGCAACAGCGCCACGCTTTCCTGGACTGCTCCAGTTACGACTGAAACGGTCACGGGCTACGCATACCAATACAAGCTGAAGAGCGAAAGCGCATGGTCTGCCGCTGCTACCACTACCGCGACTTCCGTCACCGTCGCCCAGTTGACAGCCAATACCGAATACGACTTCCGGGTGAAAGCGCTCTACGGCAGCGACGAGAGCTTGTGTGTGACGGCTGCGTTTACGACAGCGATGCCTTTGCCCTACGAGATGGATTTCGAACAAGACATGGACCGCTGGAGCATGGTGGACTGCTATGTGGACTGGTCTGCCGAGCTGGACTATAAATTGTATACGGGTCGGCGGACGGAGGCGGCACGCGGCAGCGGCGTCGGATTCATGTTCTTCCGGAGCGATCAGCCCCAATACCTTATTTCTCCCCGTTTCGACAGCGATATGATCATCGATGTGTCGTTCTTCTATAGGAATCGCAACATCGAATTCCCCGAGGCATTCCAGGTCGGCTATTCGACTACGACCGCCGACGTGGACGCATTTGTTTTCGACGACCCTGTAGCCGTCAACGGTGACGGCGAATGGCGGGAATACGAAAACGGCTTCCCGACCGGTACGAAATACATAGCCGTGAAGTACAGCTCCAACAACTTCAAACTGTTCCTGGACGATTTCTGTTTCACGGTGCATTCCAACTTTGCGAAGCCGACACGGATCGAGCTCCGCACCCTGGCTGAAACGGAAGTTACGGTGGGGTGGAACACCCTTGCCGGCGTCTCGGGTTATGTGTATCAATACAAGAAAACGACCGACAGCAATTGGTCGGCAGAAGTCTCCGTTTCGCAGAACCAAGCCGTGCTGTCCGGCCTGACGCCCAATACGGACTACAGCTTCCGGGTGAAGGCCCTTTACGACGGCGGTGCCAGCCATTTCGAAACGTTCATTTTCCGCACTGAGGCCAGTGCAGTGAGCCTGCCTTACACCAATGGCTTTGAAGACGGATTGGATCTCTGGCGGCTTGACGACTGCTCGGCGCAAACGGGAGAACACGAAACCAACCTCTCGCGAAGCGGGGAATGCTGTTTTCTGTTCTGGCCCGCAAACAAGAAGCAGTATCTTATCTCACCGCACCTCCCGGGGGATGGTCCTGTCAAAGTATCGTTCTACCATCGTGGGGGAGCGCCTTTCACGGTGGGGTATTCCGGCAGTTATTATGGGCAGATCAACTGGATGGACTCGGTGGCCTACAGCGATGACTGGACCCTTTATGAAACCACAGTCCCTACCGGCGCCCAGTACTTCCTGATCTGTTTCCACGAGGATTCCCCGGCGCTTTATCTGGACGATTTCAGTTTTGCCGCCGCTTCAATAGATATTGCGGTGGCACCGGCCACGGTGTTCGGCCGTGCAAAGTACGTCACGACGTTCTTCAGCAGCACTGCGGCCTATCAGCTGCCGGAGGGTGCAGCAGCATATACGGCCGGCCTGGACGGTGGCAGTGTAGTATTCTACCGTATAGGGGAGAATAGCGACGTCGTTCCCGCCGGGACGGCCGCAATCATCGTTGCAGACGCTTCGGCTGTGTCCGGAAGCGCGATTTCGCTTAGCAAGCTAGTATCTTCGGACGTTACGGCCCGCCCCGGAAATATCCTTCTGGGGGCGGATTCCGACATCGCAAGACCAGCAGGGACGGTTTATGTCCTGGGCACGGACAGTAGCAGATCGATGGTATTCCTTAAGTATACCGTAGATGTGATTCCCGGAGGAAAAGCGTATTACGTTGCAGAATGACAAGTATATGAAAAGGTATATATCACAGATATTTGCCCTTTTGGGCGCAATAGCCTGGAGCGGATGTCAGGAAATGGAGCCGGTGCCGGTGCCTGAAGAAGAATCTGCTGTCTGGATGCTGACCGTGCAGGCATCAAAGCCGGCAGATGACGGAACCAAAGGACTGGACCTTGTAGCGGACAAGACACTGAATGTCTATTGGAAGGCTGGCGAAAAGGTAAACGTGTTTTTGGGCAACGATTACGTCGGCTTTCTGGAAGTTACGCCGGAAGCAGGAGAAAAGCCCCTCAATGCCATGCTTTCTGGTCCGATCTCGCTTAGTTCTTTAATCAGCGTGGGGGACGAGCTTACGTTGCTGTTTCCGAGACATGCAAGCTATCTGTGGACCTATGAGGGGCAGAATGGGCTGCTGACGGGGGAGGGTTCCATAGAGGACTGTTATGATTATGCCAAAGCTAGCGTAATTGTTTCAGAAAAGGATGCCGCACATGGCACACTGGTCACCAGCCGCGCATCGTTCCGGACCCAGCAGAGTATCTACCGATTTGGATTCATGTACGGCGGAACTGCTATCCCTGCCAAGACCGTGATACTGTCGTCGGCTTTAGGGCAGATAGCAACGTCCTGCAACATAGCTACGGGCGAGGCTGTAACCGGCAGCTTGACCGTGGTACGTCCTACGGCCAGCACAGAACTGACATATGTGGCAATCCGGAACGGAAATACCACTCAGGACGATAGTTTCTCTTTCACGGTTTATGACGGCGACGGAGTTACTTACGAAGGATCCAAGGCCATACCTGCAGCTGCGCTCGATAAAGGTTTCGTAGGCGCCAAGAGCATAGCCATGGATCGTCTTGGCGCGGAACTAAGTTCCGCTGAAACTGCGCAGGTACTCTGACAGTATCTCTTTCATCATATAGTTTTTTTCGTTATTTGTCGTCTAACGGGCAGATTCGAATAAAAATGGACAAGAAAGAACAAAACTTCACCGACCTGGTCAGGAAGCATAAGAGCACCATCTATGCGGTATGCTATATGTTCTCCAAAGACTCGGACGAAATCAAAGACCTCTTCCAGGAGATTCTTATCAAGCTTTGGGGCGGTTACGACTCGTTCCAAGGAAAGTCGGAAGTGCGGACCTGGGTTTACCGTGTAGCGCTCAACTGCTGCCTCGATGCCGAAAAGAAGCGCCGTCGCAGGGGAGCGGGTTTACCGCTCAGCGTAGATATCGACCCGTTCGAAGACACGGATGACAGGGCCCTCCAGACTAAAAGGCTTTACGAACGGATCAATTGCCTGGGGCTGGTAGACCGTGCCCTTGTACTCCTGTGGCTCGAAGGCCTGAGCTACGAGGAGATTGCAAATGTAGCCGGCATCACGGTAAAGAATGTTTCTTTCCAGTTGCATCGGATCAAAGAAAAACTCAAATCTTTGTCTAACGATTAAATTGCCCGACTATGCAAAATGAAGAAATGAACCTGTCCAAGGAACTGGAGCAGATGAAACTGGAATATGACAGTTTGAAAACACGCTTGGAAAAGCAGGAAATCATAAACGAGGAGCTGATCCTTGCTTCCATCCGCAAGGACCTCCGTCTAGTAAACGCTAAAAGGATTATCAGCCTGGCAGGCGGCTCGCTGGCCCTGATATTGGTTCCAATCGCAGCTAAAGATCTGGGGCTCAGCGTAGCTTTTGTACTCGCCAGCGTTGCCTTTATAGTCTATTTGGTTACCGGCAATTTGATAAGGAACGGGAACATGTCTGTCGACACTCTGAGAGGGGAGCCCATAAAGCGCTTCCTCGAAGAGGTTAAGATAAGGAAACAGAACCAGTTCAAATGGTTCAGGATCAACCTCTGCCTGTTTATCCTATGGGTCGGTGCCTTCGTAGGCTCGTGTTTCAAGGCAGGGCTTGAGAAAGAGAGTCTCGTCCCGGTGATAATTGGAATAGGCATCGGAGCTTTGACAGGTTTGGTATGCGGTTTCAAGGTACACAACAAGATTATAGGCATTTATGAGGGCATCATCCTCGAACTCGAGAAAGACCATGAATAGATTCATACTTAACCGACCGGATGACTTTCTCCGTATGTCCAAGGGACGTATTGTCGGCACAGTCTTCAAATGGCTCGTCCTCCTTATGGTCTGCTCCGTACTGCTCAGGATACTGTGCATTGCCATATATATGTCGCAAGGTATCAATCCCATGGAACTAACCCGCTTTGGCGGCGATCCGACGGGGTACATCGGCAAAGGAGGTTGGAAGACATATGTAAGACTTCTCTGCATCACTCCTCTGATGGAAGAACTGATGTTCCGCTTCGCCCTCTCCTTCAAACGTGCGGGTGTAGCTATCTGGGCAGGGCTTCTTCCCGGAATCTGCGCATTATACCTGCATCATTGCAAAACTTGGTACATACTTCTGGGTATGCTGGCCGCAGGTGCGGTGCTCGCTGGACTGATAATCCGCTTCACTACCGATCAGCAGTGGAAGGAATGGCGCAGCAGATACATAGTTCCGGCGATGTGGACGGCTGCGGTAGGCTTCGGACTGCTTCATCTGAGAGCATTCACGGTTCTTGATTGGCAGTTGCTGCCCTTTGCACTGACAACCATTCTGGTGCCTTTTGCAGGAGGCTGTGCTATAACCTATGCCAGAGTAAACCTGGGTTTTATCTGGGGTGTTTTTCTGCACTGTCTTATCAACCTCCCGGGAGTTCTTATCATAATGTTCTCTTAAACAGGAGTCGGATCAAAAGGATATCGCGGAGGGTGGAGCCGGCCGTTATCTGGATGAATTCATCACTCTTGTAGATGAGAATTATGCAACACAGCACGGAATAGAATTCTATGCAGACAAACTTTGCATCACCTCTAACTATCTCAATAAGATTGTCCGGGATAAACTGGGCAAATCCACCAAGGAGGTGATTTCCGGCCGTATCCTACAGGAAGCAAAACGGCTTCTCCGTTACACGGAACTTTCCGTCACGGAGATAGCCGACAAGTTAGAATTCGATACATCCACCTATTTCGTGCGTTTCTTCAAGAAAACGACCGGAACGACACCCCTTCAGTTCAGAAACAATCAGTAGCTATGGTCATCAAGGAAATCGAAGTTAAGACCGTCCTGTCCAAATCGAATCTGCCGGTATCGGACTAGCAGTGAATCTTTATGTGGGATGCCTTCACGCCTGCAAGTACTGCTATGCCTCGTTCATGAAGCGTTTTACGGGCTATGGTATGCTTAATACATTGGGCTATACTATACGATTTCGGTTCCCGTCATTTTTCTTTTAACCCGAGTCCCTTTTACAATCGTCTCCTTTCGGAACGAGGCCTCTTCTGAAGGGTATCATGCACTTCGCGGAGTCTCTGCCAACATGTTGCTCAGGACCTCTATCCGGCCATGGAAAATGCTTTTTCGGCGGACCGGCCGGTGCCGATGGAGAGCCTACAGGTCCGCAAAATCCGGAATTGAGCGCGTGCATTGAAGGATGTCATCGACAAGCGCTCCGATAACTTCAAAGAATTTCCCGGAAATGTTGTCTTCTATGTCAATCCATACAAAAAGCTGATCATGGTCCGGATAGGGCAGGGAAATAACAGCTGGTCTTTCGTCCCGGATATCTTCGAACAGCTTAGCAATCGCTGGCAGGACTAATCCTAGAGTCTAAAGACGGAATATTACACCAAACTTGGCCCAAAGCCCGGGCTGGGGGATGAAGCCATGGTCGAAGTATTTGACATTCAATAGATTGTCCGCTTCGGCGTAGATGTAATA
>JAILMV010000219.1 GCA_024692185.1 Bacteroidales bacterium
TAATTGTCGGGCTTGGCGTAGATGTAGGGGCTGTCGTTATAGAAATTGCGGGTAATGGCAAACTCGCCGTACCCGCCTATCGTAAGAGCCTTCTTATTGGTAATCTGCGCATTGGCGGGATGTGCAGTCAAAAGCATTGCCAATGCGGCGCAATATATTGTGAATTTCATAGCTTCTCTGCCATTTTGCAGTGCAAAATTAGGCAGCCGATCATTATCGGTCAATCGCCAATAATGATTAAACTGGAATCACAATAAATGATGAGCCTGCTATGCTGAAGGGGCTTTTTTCTTGAAAATCTTATAGCCGGTCGCGGCTACGAGTATGCTCATCAGGGGACTGATGATATTGAAGAAACAGTAGGGGAGATACACCAGGGTGGGCGTGCTGAGTATGGTGGCCTGGGTCATACCGCAGGTGTTCCAGGGGACCAGGACCGACGTAACCGTGGCAGAATCCTCCACAGAGCGGCTCAGCAGGCGGTTTTCGTAGCCTGAATCCTCGTAAATGTCCTTGAAGATGTTGGCAGTCAGCATAATTGCCAGGTACTGGTCGCAGACGAAGGTGTTGAGGGTAGCACCCGTGCCTACGGTGGATGCCACCAGACCCACCCGGTTCCCCGTAAACTTGCGCATGGCCTTCATCAGCGCGTCTATCATACCTCCGGCCCTCATGCAAGCCCCGAAGCACATTGCGCAGATTATCAGATAGACGGTATTGAGCATTCCGGTCATGCCGCGGGACATCACAAGCTCGTTCACCTGCGCATTCCCGGTCTCAAGCGAAACCGTGTTGTAGATGCTCTCCACCGTTCCTGCCAGCATTATCTTCCATTCGCTCAGAGGGCCCTGGATACCGTGCGCGAGGGCCGTTCCCTGGCCGATTCCGCGGATAATGTCCGGCTGGAAGATGATGGCGGCGAACGAGGCCAGCACTACCGACAGCGCAAGCACTATCAGGGCCGGGGTCTTCCTGGCAATCAGTACTCCGGTAATCAGCGGCACCACCAGCAGCCATGGACTGATATGGAATTTGGCTGAAAGCACGTCGGTGAATAGGCCCATGTCGGCGGGCGTCTCCGGCGTGACGCTGAGTCCAATCACAGTGAAAGCTATCAGGGTTATCACGAAGGAAGGCACCGTAGTTATCAGCATATAGCGTATATGCGAGAACAGCGGGGTGGAAACTATCGAAGATGCCAGCACGGTGGTATCCGACAGGGGAGAGATCTTATCCCCGAAATATGCCCCGGAGATGATTGCGCCGGCAATCAGGCCGTCGCTGAACCCCTCTGCCTTGCCGATTCCCAGCAGGGCCACGCCCACCGTTGCTATGGTGGTCCAGGAAGAGCCCAGCATCAGGGAAACCACCGCGCAGATAATGCAGGCGGCGGGCAGGAAGAAGGAAGGCGAAAGCACCTTCACTCCATAGCAGATCATGGTGGGAACGATTCCGCTCATGGTCCAGGTGCCGGAGATGGCACCTATCAGCAGCAGTATTACTATTGCGGAAGTAACATTGCCTATATTGCTCTTGATTCCTTCTTCGAAGGCCGACCAGGGCACTTTGAAGAGCCACATCGAAAGCCAGACGGCGATGCCCGTGGCCAGCAGCAGGGCTACCTGGCTGGCACCTTGGATGGAATCGCTGCCGAGGATGCTGACGTTGAAGGCCAGCATGGCAATCAGCACGATGATGGGAATCAGGGAGATGAGGGCCTTTTTCATAGCTTGATGACGGCTTTCCCGGTACGTCCGTCAACACAGGCCTGAAGCGGCTTCTCCAGCTCTATATGCCGGATGAAGTTCCCTTCGAAAGCGGCTTCCATCTTGTCCAGGGTCTCGAAATCCAGCAGGTCCGAGGCACGGGAGAATTCATCGACATTGATGTAGCCGGCATTGAAGGAAGTAAGATTCTGGAAGAAGTGGGAACCCTGGCTGGGATCTATGCGGAAATCGCTCAGGGAGCACTCCACTATGGCCCTGGCCTCGGAAATGTCGCTCCACACCACCGGTATGCCCAGGGTGGGAATGCTGGAGCCCCAGCGGCCGTAACCTATCAGCAGATAGCTGCGTCCGGCATCCCGCAGGCGTGCGTTCAGGGCACGGACCTCGTCTGCTATCAGACCGGTCTTCATCTTGTCGAAGCTCTCCTTCTTTACATAGATGATGTCCTTGATGTCGGGTAGCCAACCAGTGCCCAGGGCGCAGGTAGAACGCACCAGGGCGTTGTTTTCGTCGATGTTCTTCCAATCCACCTCGGTCTTCATGCTGTCGGATGAGATAGGACGGATCTGAAGCAGATGGAAGGTGCGGCTTTCCAGGTCGGCAGCGAACTCGATCTCCACGCTGCACTTCATCTCGTCGTCCGCAATCTTCATCAGTTCGCGGAGGATGTCGGTGAGAGGGAAGGTGTTGTAGCGCAGCACGTGAGCGAAAGTGACCACCTTGGGCCCCTTGGGGGCGGGGGAATCGACCATCCTCTGATTCTCGTAGTCGTAGGTGGAAACCACCTTCGAGAATTCCTTGAAACGGCCGCAGTCCGCTATGGGAATGCGCTCGAGGTTCACGGCGTCATCTACCGAAGTCTTGAACTTGCCGGGCTGGAGGTTGAGGGCGTACATTGTCTGCTGGGTGTCCCTCATTGCCAGCTCGGGAGTGGATGTCTGGATGATGTTCTTGGGGTAGCAGGGCGAGAAACGCAGCACCTGGTCCCCGTCCACCACCGATTTCCCGAGGCCGAAGGCAATCTTGGCAATGCCTTCCTCCGCTTTTTCGTATCCCACGGGATAGAAGTTCACGGAACGGACCACGCCGGATATGGTGGGGAAGAAGTATCCGTCATCCTCGCTGCCGCAGATCTCCTGGAGTATGATGCCCATCTTCTCTTCGGAGATAACGTTGGCGGTGGCGGTGATATAGCCTCTGGAGGAGGCGTAGTACACCGAGGCATAGACGCTCTTGATGGCGTTGGAAAGCAGGCGGAGCTGCTGGTCCTCGTTCTCGGTGTGAGGTATCATGTAGGTGGAGTACA
>JAILMV010000087.1 GCA_024692185.1 Bacteroidales bacterium
GACGCCCGGTTAGCCGGATCCTTGATCTCCGCACTACTCCAATCCCAGCAAAACTCCGCCAAACGCGCATCCCTCATCTTCCTCATCACCCTCTTCTCGCACTCATTCAAAGCATTCAACCCCACGAACACGAACTTCGCCGTATCCGGAAAATGCTCCGTCAGCACATCCGCCACGCTGGTATCCGTCAACTTCTCCGCAATGCTACGGTAGATGGCACCTTCGGTGGCCATGCCTTCCGAGGCCAGGGCCTCATTGAAGGAATGGTAGAGAGGAAGCAGTATGTCCCAGATGCGGCGGAAACGCTCCTTGTACTCGCCGGAATCCTTGAACTGCCCCAAGAACTGCTCCAAAGCCTCTTTCTGCCCGGGATCCAGATAATCCAGACTATCCTGCATCTGCCGGTATTCGGCCACGTTCTTGAAGATGTGCCCCGGCTCCACCAGGTATTTGTCCACCTCCGCAAAATCGCTGAGAATGACTCCGCCCCAGAAGATGAACTCGTCCAGTGGCTCGGCCTTGGGATTGAGGGCCTTGTAGCAATCGTAGAGGCTTAGCATCGAGGCCATCCTGTCGGCCGGGCGCAGCTTGCCCAGACGGGCGAAGAAATCATTGATGGTGATGCATTCAGGCGCGATTATAGGCCTTCTTTCGGCAGCGGAAAGATCTCCCAGATACTTCAGGTAGAAGTTCACCGCCCTTTTGTTCGGAAAAATAAAACACATCCGGCTGATTTCGGGAGCCGGATGGTAATATTTTGCAACTTGGAGTAGGAAAGGAGTCATCGCAGGTCGGTAATTACCCAAAGTTTGTCGTATTTACTTATATCTACCTGGAATTCCGATAAATCTTTCGAATATTCCGCCTTGCGCAGAATCGTAGCCTTGCAGTGGATGTCCTCCGGCAGGCCTTGGACTGCCATGGTGAACGAAACCCGGGTGCCTTCTATGGCAAGATTCCCGACGTTTTCCAGTATCTTGTCCAGATTCCCGAAGATGTCGGTATCGCTGCCGGCATTCTCGATGTAGATTTCCTTGGCATGGTTGTTTACGGTCCAAAGGGTCTTCCCGTCGTTGTAATAGGCGGTACCGCTCTCGACCACTTTATAACAATGCCCCTGCACCGTGGCTATGCCCTTGCCCATCTCGCTGCCGGCAGCATCAGAATAGCTGTACTGCAGACTCACGCGCGAATCTCCCAGAATGGCTATGAGATCCGCCGCATTGTTCTGGGCTGCTGCCACTAGGCAGAACGCCAGGCTTGCCAGGGTGAATAGTAATCTACGCATTGTTCTTCAGGTTATCGATCAGTGTTTCGAGGTCATCCAGGGTAGATACAAGAACCGTGCGAGGCTTGCTACCTTCCTGCGGCCCTACTATGCCGGCCTGCTCCAGCTGGTCCATTACGCGGCCTGCCTTGGCATAGCCCATGCCCAGCCTGCGCTGAAGATCCGAAGTGGAACCCTTCTGGGTGGTGACCACCAGCTTGGCGGCCTCCTCGAAACGCTCGTCCATATCGCCGAGTTCTCCCTTGGCGCCTCCCTCCTTCTCTTCTTCCTTGACTTCGGGCAGATAGTAAGGAGTATTGTAGCTCTTGCCGTAACCCTCCTGGTCCCCGATGAAATTGGTTATGTTCTTGATTTCGGAATTGCTTACGAAACCGC
This sequence comes from Bacteroidales bacterium, assembly GCA_024692185.1. GTDB lineage: Bacteria > Bacteroidota > Bacteroidia > Bacteroidales > UBA932 > Cryptobacteroides. The sequence continues at coordinate 1,664 of JAILMV010000087.1, forward strand.
ACTGGATACGCTCGTTGTCGATACCTGCAGAGAGCAGCATGTCGCCTCGGCCGATGAGCTTCTCGGCACCGGGAGAGTCGAGAATGGTCATGGAGTCGGTCCTGGAAGCCACGCGGAAGGCAATCCTGAGAGGGAAGTTGCCCTTGATGACACCGGAGATGACGTCCACGGAAGGGCGCTGGGTAGCGATGATTACGTGGATACCTGCAGCGCGGCCTTTCTGGGCCAGGCGGATGATGGAGTTGGTGATGCTCTTGGATGCGGCACGTACCTCGGGGCTTGCGCCCATGGTCATGGTAAGGTCGGCGTACTCATCGACTATGGTAACAAGATAAGGCAGGAACCTGTGACCGTTCTTAGGGTTCAGCTTGCGGGCCTTGTACTTCTCGTTGTAATCCGTAATCTTGTTCTCCCCAGCCTTGCTGAGCAGCTGGTAGCGCTCGTCCATCTCTATGCAGAGACTCTTCAGCGTCAGGTCGGCATCCTTTGCGTTCTTCACGATGGCCTTTGCCTTCTCTTCTTCCTCGTCCCCTGCGGTAGGCAGCACTGCCAGATAATGCTTGAGCAGCTGGTTGTATGCCGAGAATTCCACCATCTTGGGGTCGATGAACACGAACTTGAGTTCGGAAGGATGCTTGGAATAGAGCAGCGAGGAGATGATTATGTTGAGTCCGACGGACTTACCCTGCTTGGTAGCACCTGCCACCAGCAAGTGGGGAGCATCTGCCAGGTCGAATACCTTCACCTGCTGGGTGATGGTATAGCCTATAGCTACCGGCAGCTCGTATTTGCTGTTGCGGAAGGCGTCGCTGTTAAGCAGGGCCTTGAGCGACACTATGGATGCATAGTCGTTGGCGACTTCGATACCCACCGAGTCGGAGAGGGTGACCACTCGGACGCCCTTGGCATTCATCTGCATGCCAATGTCCTCCTGGAGCTTCTTGACGTCGGCGATCCTTACGCCGGGCGCCAGGGTAACACGGTACAGAGTGACGGTTGGACCGACCTGCGCGCGCACTTCGGTGATTTCGATCTTATAGTTCTTGAGGGTTGCGCGGATTTTGTTGTTGTTGCGCTGCAATTCTTCGTTGGATACAGGTCTGCGGTCGGAGGCGTGGGCGTCCAGGAGGTCCAGGCCGGGGGCCTTGAATTTAGGCAGGCCTTCGGGAGGGTCCAGACGGTTGTCGATAGGCGGCAACTTCTCGTAACGCTCGTTCTCCAGAGTGTCGTCGGTAAC
>JAILMV010000122.1 GCA_024692185.1 Bacteroidales bacterium
CTACCGGCTCACGAACATAGCCGTGCGGCTGTTCAGGTAGTCGCGGACGGCGCCCCATTCGTAGTAGGGGCCGGAGACGCTTTCGAGTGCCCCGAGGCGGGCTTCCGATCCATTCAGCAGGACCTTCACCAGCACGTCGCCGGGTTTGTTCTTCCTGGGGGCGTAGAACACGAATTGGATGTTGGCCGCCATGGGAGAGCAGAAGGTGTGGAAGGATTTCACCAGGTCGTCGGCATCCGCGGGGATGTAGCCGAATCCGTCGAGGTTCATTATCATCAGCAGGGCCATCACCACGTGGTCGTGACCGAAGCGGAGGTCGGCACCGCGTTTGCCCTCGGAGAGGCGTACATCTGCCTTGGCAATGATGTCGTCCACTATCGAAGAGCAGGACAGACGGTAGGGCAGATACTCGCGGTAGCGCTCGTAATTGTCGGTTTCCCAAAGGATTGCGAATTCTTCGTCGGTCAGCAGGCCGTCCAGGTCCATCCTGGCCTCTTCCGGCAGGCTGTTCATTCCGGCCACCAGCATGTAGAGGTTGAAGAAGAAGTCGTAGGCGCTCCTGCTTCCGAGTCCGGCGGCAGGGTCCTTGAAAAGACGGCCCAGGGCATCATTGTAGTTCGGGAACTTGCGGAGGAAGAACTGCTCGGGGCTTTCCTTGTAAGGGAAGGCCGTGTCCGGGCCCTTGTAGCGGAAGGGGTTCTTTCCCATATTCGGGCGGGTCGCCTGTATGTCGAGATTGCTCTGATGAGCGTAGATTTCAGTTTCGGGGGCCTCCCTGGCTACGCTTGCGCAGAAGGAAGACATGCTCACGATGGAGCGGGTGGAGGCAGATGAGCAGGCATCTACGCTGCTCCCCTTTCCGAAGGCGGAGGGGAAGCTTTCCACCATATTGGCGGCAATCCAGCGATGCTGCTCCCATCCGAGGGGAGTCAGGTCGCCGACCTGGTGCTGGGCCTTCTCCCAGAAGCGGGAGAGCTGCCCGTAGATATCTTTTCCGTATTCAGTCAGATTGCCGGCGGCATCGGCAGCGCGCAGGCATCTGAGGGGCACGGTATAGGCCCTGGCGGTATAGGCATAGCGGGAGCCGTGCCTGCCGTAATGTTCTACGAAGATGGGCTCGTAGCCCTTGGGGGCGGGGGTAGATGCCTTCGGACTCATGTCATAGACGGCATCCAGGCCGGCGGCAAGCGCGCGGTCGGAACGGACCTTCTCGCGCACATCTTCCATAAGGGCTATGGGAGTGGTGGTGTCGGGCTCCACTTCCACGATGTAGAAATGGGTGGGCACGCTGCGCTCTCCGGCGTGGTCGTACTTGCGCTTGTTGTCGGTGGGATAGTTGACGATGTGGGTCGTGGGGTCACCTTGTCCGCGGACGGCCATTGAGGTGGATCCGCCGCCGTCCATGTTCAGGGCGTACTGGGGATTGAACCACTTCACGAGGAAGAGGGTGAACTCCCTCGCATTCATTCCCTCCCCTATTCCGGGCCTGCGGCCATCTACCGCAACCAGCAGGAGATGGTTATCCGCAGTCTTGGCGATGGCGGTGCGGGGATGCCTTACGCCCTGGTGGCGGGCCGGATCCTCATACTCGAGCTTCTTCAGGCCCTCGGGAGTAAGGGCGGGATCCACGAAACGCTCTCCCACCGGGTCGAAATCATCTACCAGCATAGGAGCGCTGGTAAGGATGTTCATATCCGGCCGGGCAGCATAGAAGGCACGCTGCTCTTCTATGCTTTTCCCTTTGCCGTCGAAGGAGATGCGCACTTCGCGCCCTCCGTCAGTATAAACCGCAGCCTCACTCTTCCAATTGGGAACGGGATCGTCGAATACCGTGTTCTTGGGCATGCAATGAAACAAGGTCCCGTTCACTTTCACGACCACCGAGCTGTTTTCGTAGGCAGCGTTCATTGCAGCGATTGCATTGTTGCGGAGAAACACTTCCGAGGTCGTTGCCGCAGGGTCGGAATACGAAAAACGCAGGGCATATTTCGGGTTCGACAAGTCAAGGTCGATCACGAATACCTGCTGGGCTACTCCGCTCACCTCGTCGATGCCGGAGAAGCTGTAATACACTACACCGTCGTTGATGGGCTCTGCCTTCCAACCATTACCGGGGGTCGGAGCTGCAGAAACATGGCCGCTGAATACGACCAGAAGGAAGAATATGAGGATGCGGTATAATTTCATTTGGTAACTGCTTCTATGATAGGTTTGATAATTTTCTCCATCTCCACATATGCGTCCGGATTGGGATGGAGTTTGTCGTACAGGCAGAATTCGTCACGCAGGGACAGACCATCTTCCGCTACCAGGGCGGGATAATAGTCGCAGTACGTGAACTTTTTGCTTTTGGCGTACTCGCGTATCTGCTCGTTCAGTTTGAGGATGTGCGCGCCCTTGGTATTAGGGTTGTACAGCTTGGAGTACGACATGTTGCACGGGGTTACAGAGCACAATATGACCTTTATTCCGGCATTGGATGCCATTTCGGCCATGGAAGAAAGATTCTTCATTATCTGTTCTTTGCTAACGCCCTGGGCAAGGTCGTTGGTACCCGCCATTATTACGACGCAATGCGGGTCCAGATTGACTACGTCGGACTGGAAACGAGCCAGGATCTGAGTCGTATTCTGGGCACTGATACCTTTGTCGACGTAATTGTTGAGGGAGAAGAATTCCGGACGCCAGCTAACCTTGACGTTATTTCCCTTGTCCTCAAGCCAGGAAGGCAGGGGGCTGAGAGGAATGACTATCTTGTCTTTGGATATCTCGCGCGGATTGGTTCCCCACTGCCAGGTGATGCTGTCGCCAATGTAGACGGCAGTAGGGCCTTGGTGTGAGGCAGCCAGTTCGTCAGGGCTGGGAATATGGGACTCTTCTTCCTTCCCACTGCATGAGATTGCCTGAATGGCCGTCATCAGCACGATGGCAGCCATGGCAATGCGATTGAAGACTCTTATTCTCATTTTTCGAATATCATCACGAATGCGTCGCGGGCACGTTCGCCGGTATGATCGTAATTGGTGTTCTCGCTACAAGGATAGTTGACCACGTTGGTGTTAGCATCTCCCTGTCCCCTGACACACATGGTGGTGGAGCCGCCGCCGTCCATATTGAGGGCGTACTGCGGGTTGAACCACTTCACGAGGAAACGAGTGAGTTCCCTGGCGCTCATGCCGGCACTCTTGATGCGGCCGTCCACCACGAAGAGAATCAAATGGTTGTTCTCCGTGAGGGCCACTGCGGTACGGGGGTGCCTTACGCGCTGATGCCTGTCAGGATCCTCGCTGTTGAGCTTGTTGACCTCGGTAGCGCTCAGCGAATAGTCGCAGAAGGTTTCTCCTACCTTGTTGAAGTTGTCGATGAGCATGGGAGCGCTGGAAATGACGCTAGGATAAGTATCCATAGGGAGCTTCTGGTAGAAGCTGCGCTGCTGCTCCACGGTAACTTCGCCCTTCTTCTGGGAACCGGCCCAGAGGAACTTGACTTCGCGCTCGCCGGTAAAGGCCAAGGCGCCTTCGCTCTTCCAGTTGGGAACACCGGTATCACCTATGGTGGTGTTGGCAAGAGAATATCTTTGAATGCCGTCCACACGCATATAGATGGATCCTTGTTCATAATTGGCATTGATGGCCGCAATAGCCTTGCTCCTCTTCAGGAAAGCTGCAGAGGTGGTAATTCGGGGGTTCTCATACACCAATTTCACCTGGTAAGCAGTGTTGTTGAGGTCGATATCCACCGCGAACACCTCCTGGTGCTTGCCGGAGATATCGTCCGTACCGTTGAAGGCATAGTAGATGATGCCATCCTCGATGGAAGTGGCAGTCCAGTTTTCTCCAAGCGGGGTAACTTCTACACCTGAACCTCCTCCGTTTCCGCCGGTATCATCACCGGTATTGCCGGAATCATCATCGTTTTCTACTGGGGCCGGAGGGGGAATTACATCGACGGACTCCTTACCCCCGCATCCGATAAGGAGGAGGGTAAGGGCCATCGAAACATAAAAAAGTCTTCTTATTTTCATTCTTTTTTACTTGAGTTTGGGCGTATCGCCGCTGAAGTCCCATACGTCGGCACTCCAGCCAAGACGCTGCGCAACCTGAGTAAGGGTTTCCGTTGCACCGGAAGCCTT
>JAILMV010000137.1 GCA_024692185.1 Bacteroidales bacterium
CAACATCAAATGGCCTGACTACCAGTTCACGACCGATGTCGAGAACACCATCACTCCCGTAAAGGATCAGCACAGGAGCGGTACCTGCTGGGCATTTTCCACCATCGGATTCGTGGAATCGGAGATCATCCGCATCAACGGAATCAAAGACGAAGCCGCCTACCCCGATCTCTCCGAGATGTTCGTGGTTTACAAATCCTATCTTGAAAGGGCTGAGAAATATGTCCGTCTGGATGGATGCCTGAATTTTGCCGCAGGTAGCGAGGCAGATGATGTATTCCATATTATCGAAGACTACGGCATTGTGCCCCAGAGCGCATACAGCGGAATGAACTATGGCACCGAGCTCCCCGAGCAGGCCGAGCTTGACGCAGTGCTCAAGGCCTATGTTGGCGCAGCCGTCAAGAACCCCAACCGCAAGCTTACTCCCGCCTGGAAGAATGGTCTGGAAGGCATACTGAAGGCATATCTGGGTGAGATTCCCGAGAGCTTCAGCGTAAACGGAGTCAGCTACACTCCCGCATCTTACCGCGACGCCCTAAAGTTCAAGGTCGAAGACTACGTAAGCCTTACTTCCTTCACCCATCATCCCTTCTACAAGCCCTTCGCCCTCGAGCTCAGCGACAACTGGCGCTGGGATGAGGCCTACAACGTGCCTATCGACGAGATGATGAAAGTCCTCGACGATGCCATCAAGGCCGGTTACACCGCAGCCTGGGGTGCCGACGTCAGCGATCCCGGTTTCACCAGGAATGGTATCGGAGTGCTCATCGACCCCAAGGCTGTCACAAAGCAGGGCGGTTCCGACAAGGAGCACTGGGTAGGCAAGGAGGAAGGCAAGCCCCAGCCCATCGAAGCGCCCGAGGAAATCGAGGCCGACCAGGAGTTCCGTCAGAAAGGCTTCGACAACAAGACCATCACCGACGACCACGGAATGCAGATTTTCGGTATTGCCCACGATCAGTTCGGCAAGAAGTACTACATGGTCAAGAATTCCTGGGGTACCGACAGCAAGTACAAGGGAATCTGGTATGTAACCGAGAATTACATCAAGGGTCAGAGCATGGACATCGTCCTTCATAAGGATGCCCTTCCCAAGGAGCTGAAGAAGAAACTTGGCATCAAGTAAATGTCAGTAAAGAAAAATATTCCAAATGCCATCACCTCGCTGAATCTGGTCTGCGGGGTGATTGGCATTATCTTTACCCTGAGTCAGCACAAGCCCGAAATCGCCTTCTACTTCATGCTGGCGGCGGTAGCGTTCGACTTCCTGGACGGTTTTGCCGCCCGTATGCTGGGGGCATATTCGGAAATGGGTAAGGAACTTGATTCCCTCGCCGACATGGTGAGTTTCGGGGTCCTGCCGTCGATGATGATGCTGGAGACCTACGCCTCCGGCGGACACGGGCTTTCCATCATCTGGGCCGCCCCCATACTGATTGCGGTATTCAGCGCCCTCAGGCTGGCGAAGTTCAACGTGGATGAGCGCCAGCACGAAAGCTTCATCGGCCTCCCCACGCCTTCAGCAGCCCTTATCTGCGGCTCGCTTTGCGCCCTAAGCGCTTCCGAAGGTCTGGGCTGGATTGGAGAAAGCATCTGGCTGATTCCGGCCATCTCCCTGGCCCTCTGCTATCTTCTGGTATGCGAGATGCCTATGTTCTCCTTCAAATTCGGAAAGGAGATAGAGGCGGACACCGTCACCAAGATGCTGCGTTATGCACTTCTCAGCATAGCTGCAATAGTAGCGGTGCTGGTCCTGTTTTTCGGACTTCCCTGGCCCGCAATAATTTTGGGCATCTTCCTGGTATATATCCTGGAAAATGCCCTGTTCCAATTATTGTCCGCGAAGAACGATTAATACCATAGAGCCGGCTCGGGGCCCATTTCCAGGACCATCCGTCCACCGGACATGATATCATGATAATCTATGAATGGCAGGTCGTAAGGCTTGCCATTCAGTTTTATTGACTGGATGTACTTGTTCTCGGCGCTGTTGTTCTCGGCAATGACCGTGAAGCTCTTGCCTCCGGCATTGATCCTGGCCTCGTCCACAATGGGGCTTCCGAACCAGAAACGGGTTGAACCGGGTTCGGTCTGGTAGAAACCGAGGGCGGAAAGTATGTACCAGGCGGACATCTGACCCACGTCTTCGTTGCCGCAGATTCCGTCGCGGCCGGTGCCGTAGAGGGTGGTAAGCACCTCACGCACCTTGTCCGCGGTCTTTTCCGGGGCGCCCACCATGGTATAGAGATAAACTATATGGTGGCTGGGCTCGTTGCCATGCACGTACTGGCCGATCATTCCGGTGATGTCCGGAGCGGCTCCTTCTTCAAGGGTGGAAGGTGCAGTGAAAAGGCTGTCCAGTTTGCAGATAAAGCCTTCCCTGCCCCCGCAGAACTCCAGCAGCCAATCCACGTCGTGGGGTGCCAGCCAGGTGTACTGCCAGGCATTCCCCTCGGTGTAATCCTCGTTGATGTGGCCATAAGGGTTGAAAGGCGTACGCCAGCTGCCGTCGGAGAGCTTTCCGCGGGCAAAGCCGGTCACGGGATCCATATAAGTACGGTAGCTATGGCTGCGCAGGTCATAGAAGAGAGCATCTTCGTCCTTGCCCAGAGCTCGCGCCGCATTGGCCACGGAGGCATCTGCAATGGCGAATTCCATGTCCTTTCCGAGGGACTGCCCGCAAAGGTCGGACGGCACGAAACCATGCTCTATGCGGTATTCGTTGCCGCAGCCCACGTTCTGCAGGGACTTGACCAGAGCCTCATAGGCGGCCTCTCGGTCGAAGCCGGAGAAACCCTTCACTATTGCATCCGCAACGGCTATTACGCCTGCCTCTCCGGGCATGCAATAGGTCTCGTTGGCCATCAGATGCCAGATGGGCAGGAAGCCCTGCTGCTCGTATATCTTGAGCATAGTCTCCACCATATCGTCCATCCTGGCAGGCTCGATTATGCTTAGCAGGGGCATTTCGGCCCTGTAGGTATCCCAGAGCGAGAAAGTGGTGTAGTTGTCGAAGTCCGCCTTCTCGTATACCTGATCGTCGGAGCCACGGTAGGACCCGTCCACGTCGTTGAAAAGAGATGGCGCGATCAGACAGTGGTAGAGGGCCGAATAGAAGATCTTACTAACCTCCTCATCGGCATCTATCTTTATCTTGGAGAGTTCCTTGTTCCATGCCTTGCGTGCATCGTTGCGCACACGGTCGAAATCCCAGCCGCGCATTTCGGCGGCGAGATTCATCTGCGCGCCTTCCATGCTCACCGGCGAAAGGGCCACCTTGACGAGCACTGGCTCCCCGTCCGAGGTGCGGAAATCCAGACGCGTAAACATTCTCTCCACACCCTTCCCGTAATCATCCACCGCGGGGATGTATTCGTAAGCGTCGAAGGGCCTGGAGAACTCTACGTAGAAGAATATCTTCTGGTTCTTCGCCCAGCCCTTGGAAAAGCGCCAGCCTCGGATTGCGTTGCCGCCGACGGTCTCGACGAATGAGTCGGTGGTGTGGTCCCAGTTGCCGCCGTTCTTCAGATCCAGCACTATCGCCGACTCATCGGAAGCGGGGAAAGTGAACCTGTGCATGGCGCAGCGCTCGGTGGCCGTCATCTCTGCAAGAACACAGTAACGCGTGAGAGGAACGCTGTAGTAGCCCGGTTCGGCAATCTCGCCGGAACGGTCGGCATAAGACCACAGGCCGGTGGACGGGTCATCCTTCTTTCCCCTGGCATAGACCAGATCCTTGCCTACCACGGGCATAATGGTGATATCCAGCAGGTCTCCGCAACCGGTTCCGCTCAGGTGGGTATGGGAGAAGCCTATGACGGTGGAATCGGATTCATGATAGCCCGAGCACCAGTCCCAGCCCTGGGAGATATTTGTAGGGCCTGCCTGCACTAAGCCGAAGGGCACGTTTGCGCCCACGAATACATGCCCATGAAAGCCTGAACCGATCAGGGGGTCAACCTTGCTTACAGGACCGTCTGTACGGCCACAACATGCAGCAGCCAGGAAAGCAGCCACCGCAAGCATGAGGGAGGTATGTCTTTTCATATCAGAGTGGTTTTTCGGGAGTGATGATTCTCAGGGCCGGGCGCGGCATCTGGTTTTCCATCATGCAGGGGCCTCTCCTTCCAAATGCCGCAGGTTTGGGATCGGAATCCGGCAGTTTTCCGGAAATGGCCACTGACAGCATTGTCTCGTTCTCGTCCCCAAGCTGGTATCCATCCAGAGGATTGTCTCCAATCTCCAGATCGGGGGCGATGCCGTCCGGCATGCTGGCGGTAAAGCCGTTCTTGTCGGCATAGCGGGATACCATAACGTAGATGCCCCAGTTCGCGGTGCATTCCAAACCTTTGTCATAGTGTTCCCCGCTGATATCATCCTTAACCCAGCCGAACCACGAAGGCCCGTCCACGATGAATCCGCCGCAGTATTTACCACCCGAACGCTGGCCGATGATATCTACATTCATATAAGGAAGAAGCCCGCATACGGTGCTTTCGGATGCCGACGCGGAGCTGCCGGTCATAATTACATGAAGCTTGGAGACGTTGGGATTGGCCCCGGCCGTGGAAACGATGTGCTTGTCATTATCGTCAGATATCTCGAATTCCGTCCGGAAGAGGGCCTCTTCCACTCCCCAGGCCTCAGTGAGGATGGAGTTGTATATATCTTTCTGGAAAACGCTGTTGTTGTTCACTTCCCGCACAGGGACTATGAGGGATGCAAGTAATTCGGAAGTCAGGGAATAACCTCCGGAATTGTAGCGGAGATCCAGCACCAGCTCAGTGATGCCCGCCGCCCTGAAACTCTTGAAAACCTCAACAAGCTTCTCACAGGAATTCAGGGTGAAACTGGTGTAGTGAAGATAACCTATCCTCCTGCCATCTTTTTCTATGACCTTATAGCAGTTGACAGGCTCCATGTACATCTGCCTGGCGGCGAGAGTGATCTCTTTGCCATCGTCCATGGTGAGTACGGTGCTGCCGCTACCACGGATCGTAGAAGAAATCAGATCCTTGTAATTCTCCGGGGTCATTGTCTCGTCGTTCAGGGCCACGATCTTGTCTCCACGCTTTAGACCGGCCTCATCCGCAGGACTGCCGGGATTGGTGTAAGTAACCACCATGACAACGTTCTGGTGGGTCTCGTCTGCATAATAGAGAACGAAATCCAGACCAGTAGACTTGGTATTGCCGGAGACGGAACCCTGGAAAGACTCATAATCGTCCGTCATCTGGGTCCACTTGTCGATATCCTTGCCCTGGGCATCCTTATAGCGGATTTCACGTACTTTCTTGATTGGATCCGTATCGTATGTCCATGTGCTCAGACCGCTCTTGATTTCTTCGTTCCAGAGATAATAGGTGGCAACCATGTTGTACCCGAACTCGTTGATGAAATAAAGGGCCTGCTCATCTTTGGAAAGCGATTTCCAGGCACTGTCGCCATTGTCTTTGGAACAACCCGCAAAAACGAACAGCGAAATAATCAGGATTATGATAATGTATATTCTTTTCATACAAGTTCACAAATATAGTTATTAATTGGCAATAATTTTTTATTTTTGTAGACATGACACGCAAAAGCATTCTCGTCATCGCAGCAGCAGCGCTGCTGGCCCTGACATCCTGCGCCGGCGGCAAGACCGGCTTTCCGAAGATAGACCAGAAAGGCAAGACCGCCATCGTGGCACACCGTGGCTACTGGAACTGCGAGGCATCCGGATTTTCCGAGAACTCCATCGCATCGCTCAAGGCTGCCCAGGATAACGGTTTATGGGGCAGCGAGTTCGATATCCACATCACTACCGACGATGTAATCCTTGTTTTCCACGACAACCTCATCGAAGGTGCCCGCATCGACACCTGCGCATATGAGCGCTTCGCCGAATACCGTCTTCCCAACGGAGAGAAGATCCCCACGCTCGACGAGTATCTCACCCAGGGTGAAAAGTCCGACAAAACCATGCTCGTTTGCGAGCTCAAGACCGAAATCACCATGGAGCGCGAAGATGCCCTCCTGGACCAGACGATCGAGGCCCTAAAAGCCCATAACCTGCTGGATCCCAAGCGCGTGGTTTTCATCACCTTCAGCAAGTACATGTGCGACCGCATCGCCAACGAACTCCCCGAATTCGTCAACCAGTACCTCAACGGAGACTTCACTCCCGAGGAACTCGCCGACTACGGCATCAACGGCTTCGACTATCATAAGAAAGTCGTCCTCCAGGACAGCACCATCGTCGAGCGCGCACAGAAGCTTGGCATGTCCACCAACGTATGGACCGTGGACAAACCCGAGCAGATGCAGAAGTATATCGACCTCGGCATTGATGCCATCACTACCAACGAGCCCATTGTGCTCAGGGAACTCCTCGGCGACAAGGAATTCAAGAACTAACTGTGGCTGAGCCGGTCAGACTCGTCATTTTCGACCTTGACGGAACACTCCTCGACACCGTCGCCGACCTCGGCGACGCAGTGAATCATGCCCTCGGCAAGCGGGGGTTCCCCCTCCACACCCGGGAAGAATACGTCCGCAAAGTCGGGCACGGAGTGCGGAATCTGGTCACCGTCTCCCTTCCGGAGGAGCTTCAGAGCAACGAAACACTGATAGACGAGTGCCTGGCCGACTTCAAGGCCTGGTACACCAACCACATAGACGTTCTCACACGGCCCTACCCCGGCATGCAGCAGTTCCTGAGGGACCTGCACGCACGGGGTGTCAAGCTGGCCATAGCATCCAACAAGTTCCAGTCCGGCACGGAGTATCTGGTGGAGAAGTTCTTCGGAGACGTGCCCTTCGTGGCGATTCTGGGCAACCGTGAAGGCTTCCCCCTCAAGCCCGACCCCGGAATAGTCGAAGAATGCCTCCGCCGCGCAGGCGTGCAGCGCAGCGAGGCGGTTCTTGTGGGAGACTCTCTCACAGATATGAAAACCGCCGAAAACGGCGGCATCCTCGGCATCGCCGTCGCCTGGGGCTACCGCGACCTCCACGGCACCCCGAGGGTAAGGATTGCGGAGAGTGTGGAACAACTTAGAACAACCCTGCGGCTATTGGCAAGAAGTTAGAATATGTAACTCAAGCTAAGTCCGGTCGCCGTCTCAGTGCTGAGAAATCCGTACTGCATGTTATATGCGAAATCGAACTCAAGAGCCAAGCGGAACCGCCAGATTTGTAAGCCAATTCTCGGGCCGATTGTCCCATAATAACGCGTGTCAGTTGTTCCGGATGAGGCTTTTTCTATCATCATTCCAGCACCGGCACCTGCGCCGATATAAGGCGTGACAACCTTTTCCGGCCGCATTATATAATCAGCAACGGCTTTGGCTCCAACTTGATTGAACACAATACCCCAAGTGGGACCGCCGGTAGGAGCTGACTGACCGGTTCCGTATTTATAATAGAGCCTTCCGCCCAAATCAAACCTGTCACTGATGCTGTTTCTGTACTCGAAATGTACTCCAGGCCCCAAAGATCTGCCAGGCCCACCAACTGAGCCGAGAAGGCCATAAGCATTGATTCCTGCGCCAATTTCATAAGAATTCTTTCCTTGCTCTTGTGCCAGGCCTGGCAACATTGAAGCAGAAAAGAGAAAAACTATAAGAAATACAATACGTTTCATCGTCTATGTTTTTTATGTAAATGCAAGTTACTAAAGATTTTCATATCTGCCATATCAATTCCGATTTATCGAATTGTTGTGATTAATCTAAAGGATAGGACAAAGTAAACATTGTTGAAAAATCATCGTGATGTACGATTATTCTATCTAATATCATTTCATTAGTTATGGAGCTGCGTTTTTCTTCAGTCAAGTATCCTTCGAGAGGAAGAAGATTAATAAGAGAGGCATCAAG
>JAILMV010000155.1 GCA_024692185.1 Bacteroidales bacterium
ATCAAGCTGGTGGTGCTGCCTTTCACCTTCAAGTCCTATGCTTCTTCCTCCAAGATGCAGGCCCTCAAGCCCGAGCTGGAGAAGATCAACGCACGCTATCCTAAGCAGGAAGATGCCATGAAGAAGCAGCAGGCTACCATGAACTTGTATAAACGGGCGGGCGTCAGCCCCATGGGAGGATGTCTCCCCATGTTGCTTACCTTCCCTATACTTTGGGCTATGTTCCGCTTCTTCCCTGCATCCATCGAACTCCGTCAGCAGTCCTTCCTCTGGGCTCACGACCTTTCGACTTACGATGCTATCGTGGAATTCGGCCACAAGGTTCCCCTTATCGGCGACCATCTCTCGCTCTTTGCCCTGCTGATGGCAGTGACCATGTGGGTTTACAGCAAGATGACCATGTCCGGCCAGGCTACCGGCAACGATCCCAATGCCCAGAGCATGCAGTTCATGAGCGTTTGGATGATGCCTATAATGATGTTCTTCATCTGTAACAGCCTTTCCGCAGCTCTCAGCTACTATTATCTGCTATCCCAGCTTATCAGCATGATAGAGATATTCGTGATCCGCAAGTTCTTCGTGGACAAAGAGGCCATACTCGAGAAAGTCCGTGCTACCGAGGGCAAGCCCATGCCCAAGAGCAAGTGGCAGCAGAGGCTGGAAGAGGCCCAGAGATTGCAGGAGCAGCAAATGCGTCAGCAAAACAAGCGTAGATAATGATTGCTTATAATCTCGATAATATAAAAAAGGAACTGCCATCAGGGGTCAAACTGGTGGCAGTTTCCAAATTCCACCCTTTCGAGGCCATTCTGGAGGCCTATTCCGAAGGGCAGACAGCTTTCGGTGAGAACCGTCCACAGGAATTCGCAATGAAGGCCTTGCAGCTGCCTCCGGACATAGAATGGCATTTCATCGGCCATCTTCAGACCAATAAGCTCAAGCTGGTTCTTCCTTATGCATATCTGGTGGAATCCATCGATACCCTCCATCTGCTTGAGGCTGTGAATACCTGGGGGGAGAAGAACGCCAAGATCATCAACATCCTTCTCGAAGTTCACATAGGAGCGGAGGAGAGCAAGCAGGGCTTCACGCCCTCGGAAATCAAGGCCGTGCTGAATATGACGGCAGAGTTCCCTTATGTCCGTTTCTGCGGCCTTATGGGCATGGCGTCACATACTGACGACGAAGAGGCTATACGCGCCGATTTTGCCCGTATAAAGGCCTTATACGACGAGTGTCGGGCGGAACATCCGGAGCTGGAAGACTTCAAGGAGCTCTCCATTGGAATGTCCGACGATTGGCGCCTGGCCCTCGACTATGGCTGTACGGAAGTCCGTATAGGCACAGCCATCTTCGGGAACAGGCAGTATTAGAATTTCTGCAGGAAATCCGTCAGGTTATCTTCCTTGTTAAGTTCAAGTTTCTTGCGCAGACGGTAGCGGCTGGTTTCTACCGAATGGACCGACATTCCCATCAGCGGAGCGATTGCCTTTGAGCTCAGGTCCATCCTCAGATAGGCGCAGATCTTCTTGTCGGACATGCTCAGCTTGGGATACTTGTTGCCTAAGCGTTTCAAGAAGTCGCTATAGACAACGTCGAAGTTGTTCTGGAAGGTCTTCCAGTCATCATCGTGGACTATGTTGCTTTCTATCAGCTGGGTGAGTTTACGCAGCCTCTTCAGTTGCTGGTCCCTGTCCTCTCCGTTCTTTATTCCTTCTATGCTCTTGTCCACCTCGCTCTCTATCTGCCCCAGCAATTCGTTCTTGCGCATTACGTTCATTGTACTTCCGGCCAGGTCTTCCGCCTTGCGCTCTATTTCGTGGCGCATCTGCGCCTTTTCCGCCTTTCTGCGATAGTAGGAGCGTATCCACTCCTGAAGGGCATATAGAATGCAGATGAATAAGGCAATGTAGATGAGTTTTGCCAATATGCTGGCATACCAAGGAGTAGCTATGCGGAAACTTATCTTGCTTTCCTGAGTATGGCCCAGAAGAGGATTTACGGCCTTTACATGGAAGGTGTATTTCCCGTGGGGGAGACGGGGATATTCTTTGTAATCAGCCGTAGATGGCGGGGTGTAGCTTTTGTCGAACCCTTCCATCCAGCAGGAATAGTTCACCACTGCATCATCCGAATAGTCCGGAAGGGCGAAACTGAAGCGCAGCGAGTTTTCGTTATGCTTGAATTTCCTTCCGGAAGAAGCATCCCCGCCGGTCCTGGAGAAGTACAAAGTCCGGCCATCCGGAATGTTCGTAATGTCCTTTATTATCAGTTTCCCTGTCTGGTCGCCATTTTGCATGGAGAGCCTGTCTACGGAGATTATGCTGAAGCCGTTTTCGTCGTTGACCGCTACCAGGCCCGGCGCCAGCGCAATATAGCATTCGAAGCCAAGGGGCCTGCTTCTCTGCAAGGATTTCAGGCTGAAGCTATCCAGCACCCGCCGGCCGTCGGCGGAATTATATTCTATTGCCTGCAGATTGTCCCCGGAGGAAAACAGGCGTATCATCCTGTCCGGGGTCTCATACATGTTCACATAGTGTATGCTGCGGTCGAACAGGGAGTTGATCTCGTCGAAAGGCCGGGCTTTCCCGCTGCTTTCGTCAAATTGGTAGAAACCTTCTTCCGTGGTGAACAAAAGCCCGTTCCTGTATCTGAAAGGATAGTTGTTGTTCTCGCTGGGAAAGCCGTCCTCCGTTCCGTAATGCCTGAGTTCTACGACTTTGCCGTAATCCTGGTCGATATGGAATCTGTACAGGCCTTGGACGTGATGCGCGAACCAAATGCTGCCGTCGTAGTCCTGCTCGAAGGTCTTGCTGGCCAGCCCCAGCCCTTGGAGCGTCCTTGCAAAATGCCAGCGCCCTCCTTTCCTCTCCAATATGAAAGGCTCTGAATAGGAGCAGCCGAGCAATATGGACGGATCTTCCTGCAATCTTTCGAGTTTCCAGGCTCCTTGCAGAGGGATATGGTACCTGACCCTGCCGCTCTTGATTACAAAGACTCCGCGGTCGTGGCAGCATAGCAATTCGTCGTCTATCTTGAGCAGGCTCCAGACCTGTCCGCTGATTCCGGCTACCTGCTCGAAGTCCTTGTCTTCGACGCTGACAGCCAGTTTTGAGGCCGGCACATGGAAAAGACCTGTATTCGTTCCTATATATATGTCTTCTTCGAATTCCTCCGCGGCATAGCCTGTGCCGAATTTGAGCGGATTTCCGAACATGCGGAAGATGGGGGAGCCCAGTCTTACGCAGTCGATGCCGCTGTCCAAGCCCAGCCAGAGGTCCCCGGAACTGTCGAAACAGGCAGATAGCACGGTGTTGTTCTGCAGCCCGTTGCTGATGTCCAGATGGATGGAGTTGCCATCGGCCAGGGATGTTATGAAGGCTCCTTCCGAGTCGGTGCCTTCTACTTTGTATCTGTCGTTCTCTGCGCTCAGGCGGATATTGCTGCCGATTTCAGGGGAAAGAGCCTCCTTCCGTACGGCCTCGGGGGCGAGTATGTACCTGTCGCTTTTATCTTCGAAATAGATGTAGCCATTGCCGTCCCTGCCTATCTTCCAGATTTCGGATACCGTTATTCCCAGGGAATCCAGTATGGGATGGTATTGCATCCCGTCGGTACCGGGCGAAAACCATCCGAGTTCATTGGTTCCTCCTGCCCAAATTTTATTCTTATCTTCGTCGTAGTACAAAGAACGGACTGAAGTGTAGTTCCTCAGGCTATATAGGGACCATCTGTTGCCATCATACTCGAGCAGGCCGTCATTATTGGCAAAATATATGATTCCCTCCTTGCTCTGGGTAATTGCCCAAGTCTGCGTGCCGCCCCCGTGAACTTGTCGGGGATAATGCTTAACCCTGGGATAGAATGCCTGAAGGTTAATTGCACATAATAATAGGAAAACAATAGTAAGTGAGGTCTTTTTCATGCTTCTGGTATTGTCAGGGCGCAATTTACGAATATTCTATTGAACTGCAAATTTTCTCTTGTTGAGTTTTTGTGAGGTGGAAAAATTTCTTTTCAATTCTTAGCTTTATTTACTTTGTTGCCGGTAACACCAAAAAACACAACCATTATTAACATTAATTTAAATAATCTGATGAAAAAAATCGCTATGCTGGTCCTGCTTGCAGGGCTCAGTCTGGCTGCCGCGGCTCAGAACCTTACCATTAAAGGTATAGTGAAGGATGCCGGCAACCAGCCCGTAGTCGGGGCGTTCGTAGTTCAGCAGGGAACATCCAATGGCACTATGACAGGTGAAGCCGGGGACTTTGTCCTCAGCGCTCCCCAGGATGCCATTATCGAAATCTCCTGCATCAGCTACCGTACGCAAACCGTCATCAATCATGGTGAACAGAATCTCGTCATCGTATTGGAAGATGATTCGACCATGCTCGAGGAAACCGTAGTCATCGGCTATGGCGTCCAGAAAAAATCAGTCGTGACTGCTTCCATTGCCAAAGTCGACGCCGAGGCCCTGAGCGTGACCGCTCCTACCCGCGTTGACAATGCACTCAAAGGCCTCACTGCAGGTGTGCAGGTAACATCCTCTTCCGGTCAGCCCGGTGCTGCTTCCCGCATCCGCATCCGTGGTATCGGTACGATCAATGATTCCAATCCTCTGTACATAGTTGACGGTATGCCTATGGGTGTCGAGGGTATCGACTACCTCAATCCTCAGGACATCGAGTCCATCGAGGTCCTGAAAGATGCTGCTGCAGGTGCCGTCTATGGTGCCCGTGCCGCCAATGGCGTCGTTCTTGTTACCACCAAGAAAGGAAGCAAAGGCGCTACAAAGGTCAGCTACGATTTCTCCTATGGCATTTCCAACCCCTGGCGCGTGCGTGAAGTCCTGAATGCCAGCGAGTATGCTTTGATGATCAACGAAGGACTCCTGAATGCTGGCTATGCTCCCCGCTACAGCGATCCTTGGGGATATGGCGAGGGTACTGATTGGCAGAAAGAGGTTTTCAACCGCAATGCCTCCCAGCAGAACCACGAGCTTTCCGTCAGCGGAGCATCCGATAAGGTCAACTACTATCTTTCCCTTGGTTATACCGAGCAGGAGGGTATTGTGGGAGGTAACTTCGACCGTTCCAACTATGATCGTCTGAGCCTCCGTTCCAATACCATCTACACTCTTCTGGACAAGGCGGACGAGAGGAACTATCTGAACAGCCTCGTCCTCACATCTCAGTTGAGCTACGCTAACATCCATTCCAAGGGTATCAGCGAGAATTCCCAGTACGGATCCCCTCTGGGTTCTGCCCTGGCTCTTTCTCCTATACTCGGAGTTTATGCCACCGATGCCCAGCTGGCCCAGTACTCGTCCATCTATGCAGGTCAGACCCTCGTAACCGACAAGACCGGAGCTGTCTATATGATTCCCGGTACCGATTACAACGAGATGGTTAACCCTATCGCGTCGATGGCTCTTCCTGCCAACAACAACTGGACTCACAAGTTCACCGGCAATTTCTCCGGGGAACTCCAGCTCTGGGACAATCTCAAGTTCAAGTCCTCAATCGGATTCGACATGGGTTTCTGGGGCAACGAAGGCTATACGCCTCTGTTCTATCTCAGTGGTAACAACAAGGCAGAGAATTCCAATGCCAATGCCTACAGCGCCCAGAATCTCGGCTGGCAGCTCGAGAACGTGCTTTCCTATAACAAGACCATAGGCAAGCACAGCTTCTCCGCCATCCTTGGCCAAAGTGCATATCGCTATCGCGGCCAGCAGGTCGGCGGTTCCCGCATGGACCTTGCTGCAGATAAGTACGGCAAACCTTATATCGACAATGCTACCGGTCTTGCAGAAGACGGACGCATGAGCGTTTATGGATCCTACTATACCGAGCATCGCCTTGCTTCTTATTTCGTCCGTGCAGATTACAACTACGACGAACGCTATATGGCCCAAGTAACCGTACGCCGTGACGGTTCTTCCCGCTTTGGTGCCAACAACAAGTGGGGCGTGTTCCCTTCCTTCTCCCTCGGTTGGAATATCTATAAGGAATCCTTCCTGGAAGATATACTCCCTTCTTCTCTCTCGAATGCCAAGCTCCGCTTCAGCTGGGGTAAGAATGGTAACGAGAACATAGGT
>JAILMV010000179.1 GCA_024692185.1 Bacteroidales bacterium
CGCGCCAAGAGCGTGATGTCCGGCCTGCTTTCCGGCGAACTTGACGAAAAAGCCGCTGCAAAGACTGCCGCAAAGGCCGTCGATACCGCTGCAGACCAGATACCTTCCGACGAGCTCATACGCGAAAAATGGCCCGAGCTCGTGAAGAAATGCGCGGCCGGCAAGCCCCGTCTGGAGAATACCCTGAGCGGCGCCCAGCTTAGCATGGTCGAGGCCGACGGCTTCAAGGACGTCAGCTTCGAGGTTATCAACGAGGCCCAGAAGAAATGGATAGAGAACGGCCTGCTCCGCAATATGGAAACCGCCTTTGCGGGCATACTCGGAAGCGGCAAGGTGCGCCTCTTCGTCACGGTGAAGGCATCCGAAGAAATCGAGCATAAAGTATATATGCCGGCCGAAAAGGCACAAGAATTGATGAACGCCAACCCGGAGGTCATGAATCTGGTAAAAGACCTGGGTCTTGACGCAAACTGACAATGTAATGAAACTGCACTGCGAAAATCTTGTTAAGAAATACGGTGTTCGCACCGTCGTGAAGGGCGTGTCCATGGAGGTCAACCAGGGGGAGATCGTCGGTTTCCTCGGGCCCAACGGTGCCGGAAAGACCACGAGCTTCTATATGATCACCGGACAGATAGTCCCCAACGAAGGCCGCATCTTCCTCGACGACGAGGAAATTACCGGCCTGCCTATGTACAAGCGTGCGCAGAAGGGCGTAGGTTATCTCCCTCAGGAAGCATCAGTGTTCCGCCGCATGAGCGTGGAGGATAACATCCTTTCCGTTATGGAGATGGCCCATATGTCCAAAACCCAGCGCAAGGAAAGGCTCGAGCAACTGATCGACGAGTTCAATCTTTCGAAGGTCCGCAAGAGCCTGGGTATCCAGCTCTCCGGCGGTGAGCGCCGCCGCTGCGAAATAGCCCGCGCACTGGCAATAGATCCCAAGTTCATCCTCCTCGACGAACCCTTTGCGGGCGTCGACCCCATTGCTGTCGAGGACATACAATACATCATCGCAAAGCTTAAATACCGCAATATCGGAGTCATCATCACCGACCATAACGTAGGTGAGACCCTCGCCATTACCGACAGGGCATATCTGCTCTACGAAGGAACCATACTCCAGCAGGGAACCCCCGAGGCCCTTGCAGGGGACGAGGACGTGCGTACCAAATATCTGGGCTCGGGCTTCGTGCTCAAGCGCTCCGTTTCGGTAGAAAGGGCCCAGCGTGAATACGAGAGTCAAAAGATATGAAAATTCTGATCATAGACGACGAGCGCTCGATCCGCAATTCCCTCAAGGAAATCCTTTCCGACGAGGGCTATGAGGTGGATCTGGCCGAAGATGGGGCAGCAGGCATAGAAATGCTGTCCAAGGAACATTACGACGTTATTTTCTGCGACATCAAGATGCCCGTGAAGGACGGCAATGAAGTGCTGGACTATGTGCGGGAAGAGGGTATCGACTCCGCAATGGTGATGATTACCGGTCACGGGGACCTGGAAACTGCCATCGACTGCATCAAGCGCGGTGCATTCGACTACATCCCCAAGCCCCTCGACCTGAACCGCATCCTCATCACGGTCAAGAATGCCGCCGAGCGCACCACGCTCGTGAAGGATAACAAAGTGCTTAAGAAGAAGGTCTATGGCCAGCAGATGATTGGTTCTTCCGCTGCTTTGCAGCAGATTCGCGATATAATAGCCAAAGTGGCTCCTACCGATGCCCGCGTGCTGATTACCGGTGCGAACGGTACAGGAAAGGAGCTGGTGGCCAGGAGCCTGCATCAGCAGAGCGACCGCAGTGCCATGCCCTACATCGAGGTCAACTGCGCAGCCATCCCCTCCGAACTTATAGAGAGCGAACTTTTCGGTCACGAGAAAGGCTCCTTCACCTCCGCAATCAAGCAGCACAAGGGTAAGTTCGAGCAGGCCGACGGCGGCACCCTCTTCCTCGACGAGATCGGCGACATGTCGCTGGCCGCCCAGGCAAAGGTGCTGCGCGTGCTCCAGGAGAAAAAGCTCTCCCGCGTGGGTTCCGACAAGGATATCCAGGTAGATGTCCGCGTGATTGCGGCTACCAACAAGGACCTGCGCAAGGAGATAGAGGCCAACCGTTTCCGCGAGGACCTCTACCACCGTCTGAGCGTCATCCTGGTCCGCGTTCCTTCCCTCGACGAGCGTAAGGAAGATATTCCCGAACTGGTGGAATACTTCGTGGAGCAGATCTGCTCGGAGAGTGGCAAGAGCAGCGTTTCCTTCAGCCCTGAGGCCATCAAGTGCCTGCAGGAGCGTCATTGGCCCGGCAACATCCGCGAGCTCCGCAACGTCGTGGAGCGTCTTCTCATTCTCGGCGGCAATCCCGTCAGCGAAAAGGACGTAAAAGATTTCGTATGATAGCAGTACCCGACATAATCATCGCAGTGGACGGTTGGTCCTCGACCGGCAAGAGCACTTTCGCCAAAATGGTGGCCAAACATTTCGGATTCCTCTACCTGGATTCCGGAGCAATGTACCGCGGGGTAACCCTGCTGGCCATGGAGAAGGGTCTTATCGGCGCGGAGGGCATCCGTGAAGATGAACTCAAGGCAGAGCTGGATGCCGGTTTCGACCTGCATTTCGAGCGCCCCGCTGACGGCACCACCCAACTTTTCAGCGACAGCCGCAACATCGAGAAGGAAATCCGTACCATGGAGGTTTCTTCGTACGTAAGTCCCATTTCTGCAGTAGCATTCGTGCGCAGCTGGGTGGATGAGCATCTGCACGATTTCAGCAAGAACGGCCGGGTAATCATGGACGGCCGCGACATAGGTACTACCGTGTTCCCCAATGCGGAACTCAAGATATTCATGACGGCCAGCGACGAGGTCCGTGCGCAGCGCCGTTACGACGAACTGATTGCCAAGGGCACTCCTGCCAGTATGGAGGAGGTGTCCAAGAATCTGAAGGAGCGCGACTACATTGATTCTCATCGCGCTACTTCTCCTCTGCGCAGGGCGGAAGATGCTTTCGAACTGGATAATTCCGAGATGACTATGCACGAGGAACTGGTTTGGATCCAGGGTCTTATCCAGGGCAAATTCGGAATTCTGGACTATGACGGTAGAGATTGACCGTAATTCCGGCTTCTGCGGGGGTGTTATCCGGGCCATAGACGGTGCGGAGAAGTTCCTTGCGGAGGGCGGGCCGTTGTATTCTCTGGGAGCCATTGTCCACAATGAATCGGAATTGGCCCGCTTGCGTGCCAAGGGTTTGGTCACCGTCTCTCTTGATGATATTTCTTCGCCTTCGCCGGAGTCATTGTCAGGCGATGCTTCGCGTCGGACCTTGCTGATCAGGGCCCACGGAGAACCGCCGGAGACGTACAGGATTGCGAAGGAGAGGGGATGGAAGGTGGTGGATTTCACCTGTCCTGTGGTGCTGAAGATACAGAAAAGCATACGCGAGGCAAGGGAAAGGAACGCTCCGGACGGACAGATAGTGATTTTCGGAAAGATAGGCCATGCGGAAGTGCTGGGCCTGGTCGGCCAGGTCGGGGGAGATGCCACCGTGGTGGAGAATCTTGCCCAACTGAAGGAGGCCATAGCATCCGGAACCATCGACCTCGGGAGGCACGTGGACATCTTTTCACAGACCACCAAGAGCCCGGTTGAGTACGAGGAAATCTGCTCGTATCTTTCTTCCAGGATTGCGGATAAGGCTTTGCTCAGCATCCATAATACCATCTGCCGCCAGGTCGCATCCCGCCATAAGGAACTTGCCGAGTTCGCGCGTTCCCACGACGTGGTGGTGTTCGTGTCCGGGAAGGAGAGTTCGAACGGCAGGGTGCTCTCGGAGCTTTGCAGGAGCGTGAATCCCCGTACCTACAAGGTCGGAAGTGCTTCGGAGCTGGATTCTTCTTGGTTCCGCCCCGAGGACAATGTAGGGGTGTGCGGCGCCACTTCCACGCCTAAATGGTTGTTGGAGGAAGTGGCTGTGCAAATCAAAAATTTGCATTAATGCCTGATAATCCTTACTTTTGTATGTTATACCCGAAACTAATCAATTGAATTTTATATGGCAACAACAGCTGATTTCAAAAACGGCCTCTACCTGAATTTCAACGGAAAACCTTGTATGATCGTATGGTTCCAGCACGTCAAACCCGGCAAGGGACCTGCTTTCGTGAAGAGCAAACTCCGTAACCTTGAAAATGGCCGTATCCTCGAGAATACTTTCACCGCCGGTGCAAAGATCGAGACCATCAATGTTGAAAGGCGTCCTTATCAGTTCCTCTATGGCGACGAGGATGGTTTCAACTTCATGCACGAAGAGACCTATGAGCAGATTCACCTTCCTCACGACGTGGTTGAGAACTCCGACCTCATGAAGGAAGGCCAGCACGTGGAAATGATGTTCGTGGCCGACGAGGAGCGTTGCCTTACCTGCGAGCTTCCTACCTATGTGACCCTCAAGGTTACCTATGCAGAGCCTGCCGTAAAGGGTAACACCGCTTCTACTTCCGCCCTCAAGGAAGTCACGCTCGAGACCGGAGCCAAGATCATGGTTCCCCTCTTCATCAACCAGGACGACGTGATTACCGTGAACACTACCGACCGCAGCTACGGCCAGAGGGTCTAAACTGACAAGTTCGAAGATCAAGGGCTTCCTTAGACGGAGGCCCTTTTTGTTTGCCTCAAAATCCTCTGGCGCAAATTTTGCAGAGGGTGCACACGTATGCAACCAAGAATCAAGGCATTTACCGTAGTTATGCTTATGCTGTGCACTTCTCTGGGGCTCCAGGCCCAGAGCGGGAGCTATGACGTGTTCGTGCCCATAAGCAAATATATCACTCAGGGGAATGCCGATGCACTTTCTGCCTGGTTCTCCGACAACCTCGATATTACTATTCTCTCCAAAGGCGGGAACTCCAGCAAGGTCCAAGCCAAGCAAATACTCAACAGCTTCTTCAATTCCCATACTCCCAGGTCGTTCGAGGTAACCTACACGGCCGGAAGGGCCAATATGAAGTATGCCTTGGGCAATTTGAATGCCGGTGGAGAATCGTATCTGGTGACAATTTTCGTATATTGCAACGAAAACAAGAATCAGATACAGCAGTTCAAGATCGAAAGGGTTCAATAATGAAGTTCATTCTGCTGACAGTTGGCAAGACGGACGTGCCTTGGGTGCGCTCCGGGCTGGATTTGTACGCCTCCCGTCTGCAGCATTACGTGAAGTTCGAGCTTAGGGAGATCCCCGAACTCAAGGGTGTCGCCTCCCTCAGCGAAGAGCAGATAAAACAGAAAGAAGGCGCCCTTATACTCAAGGAAGCCGGAGATGCGGATATGATACTCCTCGACGAGCACGGGAAAGAGTTCCGCTCGATGGAGTTCGCATCCCAGGTCCAGAAGTACATGAACCGCGGCGGGAAGGACATTTTCTTCGTTATCGGAGGTGCCTACGGGTTCAGCGAAGAGGTCTATGCCAAGGCTTCCGGCAAGATATCCCTAAGCAAGATGACCTTTTCCCACCAGATGGTCCGGACGATTTTTGCCGAACAGCTGTACCGTGCCTTTACCATAATCAAGGGAGAACCTTACCATCACGAATGAACAGGCGTAAGATATTGGATTATATTGCCGGCGGCCTTATGGCAGCCTGCATCGTGCTTGTGCTCTTCTCCAGCATAGGCACCTATCCTACCAGCCGTTCCGAAGTGTTAGCAAAAAAGGTCGAGAAGCAGACCAACAAGAAGATAAAGGTCCTGGATGAATTCGTGGCCAGGGCAATGGCCCTTCCTACTGACGAATGGATGTCGTTCAAGGACCTGCCGTCCGACATGGTGCTCTACCGTTATGTGGACGACTCCCTCCAAAGCTGGTGCAATCGCTTCCCGGTAATGAACGACGGGCTTTCTTCCGGCATGTTCTTCGATGCCATCGTAAGCCCCCGCTCGCCAGGGCGCTCGCCTCTGGCCTCCATAGGTAAGGAGTTGACATTCTGTAATTTAGGCCCGAAGTGGTATCTGGTGAAGGCGGTTGACAGCCTGAACGTGAGGATTATTGCCGGACTGGAGATGGACGACGCCAATTCAGGCGAGTTGAGGAGCTATTCCATACAGCCCATATCCTATAGCGAGGGCAGGGAAGTGAAGGTGGAAGGAGTCCCTAAGTTCAAGATTTCCTCGGAGTCTCCGGAGGTGACGGTGACGGTCAATTTCGTGCTGCTATACTGCGCCCTTGTGCTGTTCATACTGTGCGGATTCGCCTTCCTGCTGGCCAAACCGGTGCTGCAGCGCTTCTGGATAGCTGTCATCCCCATAATCCCGATACTGATAATCCTGCACCTGCTGGAGCATAACGTGGGAACCGACCTTCCCATGTTCTCTCCCACGCTCTATGCGGACAAGGGCCTCTTCCATTCTTTGGGAGCGCTCATCAACTATATGACCGCCATACTGGTGATAGTCAGCTATCTCTACATAGTCCGCAGGGATGTGTACAGGCGGCTGCGCACCCGTAAATCGAAGGTGATATGGACCGTCGGCCTGTCCTTTGCCGCCGTGGTCATACTCTGCTTCACCGTGCTGGCACTCAGGAGCATAGTGCTCAACTCCCACATCTCCCTGGAATTATACAAGCCGGAAATGTTCACCTGGCCGAGCGCAATAATAATCCTTGCCTACATACTGCTGCTGTCGGCAGTGGTGATGATAGTGCAGATGGTCTCGCCGGTGTTCTCCCGCTATCTGGGCAGCCGCATCCTGATGTCGCTGCTGGGAGCCCTGATCTTCGTCAGCATCACCGCCTCCCTCGGCCTCAAGAAGGAGCAGGCCAGCCTCGAGGTATGGGCCCGCCGTCTTGCCGTAAGCAGGGACATCTCCCTGGAGATGCGCCTGAGATCGACCGAAGAGCGCATAGCATCCGACCCGATAATTGCCTCCCTGGCCGCCCTCCCCAATGGCGGTGCCAGCATCAGCAGCCGCCTGGAAGAAAGCTATTTCCGCAGGATAATGAGGGATTACGACGTGACCGTCTCCCTGAAGTCCGAGGATATGAAAGTGCTCAACGGCGCGGAGCCGATCGCACCTAACTCGCATTTCTCGTACTACGATTCCGGCACCGGCCTGGTGAGCTATGTCGGGGCCTTCTTCTACAACCTCGGGAAGTACGGCTATACCCAGGTAATGATCAAGATAGAGCAGAAGACCGACTGGCGATACAGCGGTTATGCCGCCATAATCGGGCCTACCATGCCGGGCGAAGTGCTGATCCCGTCCAAGTACTCCTTCGCCCGTTACGACGATGGCCGCCTGCTTACCTTCAAGGGCAATTACGCCTATTCCATGAGGATGGACGAATCCTGGTCGAAGGATTTCTCCACTGCCCAGAAAAACGGATGGGTGCATTTCGTGTACAAGGTCACGGACAATGAGACCGTGGTCATCTCCCGACTCAAGATAAAGGGATACAACTACATCATCTCCATCATTTTCATAGGGCTGATCTGCTTCCTGGTATTCACCCTGCTGCTCTTCCGCAAGTCGGGGCAGAAGGCCTTCGGACAGAGCTATTTCCAGACCAGGATAAGGATGGTGGTGCTGGTCTCGCTGGGCCTGACCCTGGTTACCATGGCCGTGGTCAGCGTGCTGTTCGTATTCAACAGGAACGAAGTCAGCCGGAATACCCTGATGTCGGAGAAGATCAATTCCATCCAGGCCTCGCTGTCCGCCAGGGTGAAGGGCTTCTCCAGCCCGGAAGAAATCCGCACGCCGGAAATGATCCGTATCCTCGGCGACGTGGGCAACAATTCCAACTCGGATATTACCCTCTATTCGCCCGCCGGAATGGTGATGATGTCCACGGCTCCGGACGTGTTCTATCAGATGCAGGTAGATCCCAGGATGGATCCTGACGCATATAATTCGATTGTCCGCAACACCAGCCGCTATTTCATCCATCAGGAGAAGGTCGGCAACCGGACGTTCTACAGTATGTACGCCCCCCTGATGGGCAGCGATGGATCCATACTTGCCATCATCTGCGCCCCCTACACCGACGAGAGCTACGATTTCGAGACCTATGTGGTAAGCCACTCTCTGACTATCATATCGCTTTTCATCTTCCTGCTGCTGGTGGCAATATATATGGCCTCCAGGGTGCTGAGCCTGATGTTCCGTCCGCTGGTGGAGATGGGGACCAAGATGGATGCCGCCGGACTCGGCGACCTGGAATACATACGCTACGACAACAAGGACGAGATTTCCGGCCTTGTGAGCGCCTACAACAGGATGGTGACGGAACTCTCCGAGAGCTCCCGCAAGCTCGCCCAGGCGGAGCGTGACAAGGCCTGGAGTGGAATGGCAAGGCAGGTTGCCCACGAAATCAAGAACCCTCTGACTCCGATGAAGCTCCAGATCCAGCGTCTGATACGCCTGAAGGCCAAGGGGGATGACAGCTGGCAGGATAAATTCGACGAGATCAGCAAGGTTCTTCTGGACCACATCGACATACTTACCGAGACGGCCAACGAGTTCTCCACTTTCGCCAGGCTCTATACCCAGGAACCGGACGACATCGATCTTTCCGCCCTGCTTCAGGAAGAGATTTCCATTTTCGACAACAGGGGGAACATCAAGTTCGAGTATCTTGGCCTGGAAGGCGTGCACGTAATCGGCCCTAAACCGCAGCTTACCCGCGTTTTCGTGAACCTCATCAACAATTCCGTGCAGGCCTTGACGGATCACGGCGAAAAGGAGGCCATTGTGCGCGTGATACTGCGCAAATCCATCAAGGAAGGCTTCTACGACATAGTTTTCGAGGACAGCGGTCCCGGTGTGGCGGAGGAAAACGTCGAAAAGCTCTTCACCCCCAACTTCACTACCAAGAACAGCGGCAGCGGCCTCGGTCTGGCCATCTCCAGGAGCGTGCTGGAGCGCTGCGGCGCGAGCATCTCCTACTCCCGTTCCTTCTCCTTGGGAGGGGCCTGCTTCACGATTCTGTATCCTAAAGGATAATTTTTGAGAAAGCCTGTTATTTTGTGCGCAGATTTCGCTATCTTTGTGCTATGAAGATAACGGATGCAAAGTTCGCCGGCAGCTGCACAAGGGTTTCCTCAAAACCCGGTCGTCGGTTGCCCGAATTTGCTTTCATCGGGAGGTCGAATGTGGGCAAGAGTTCGCTCATCAACATGCTCACGGGCAACGGACGTCTGGCAATGACTTCCTCCACCCCTGGCAAGACCAAGCTCATAAATCACTTCCTGATCAATGACAGTTGGTATCTGGTCGATCTTCCTGGCTACGGCTACGCAAGGATGGGCCGCGACTCACGCGACGAGCTCCAGAAGATAATCAGCGACTACATCCTTTCTTCCGAAGAGCTGGTCTGCCTTTTCGTGCTGGTGGACTCCCGCCACGACATCATGCGTTCCGACCTTGATTTCCTGGCAGGCCTCGGAGAGAACGGAGTGCCCTTCGCAATCATCTTCACCAAATGCGACAAGCAGAGCGCCACTGCTACGGCTGCCCAGATAGAGAAGGATAAGGAACTCCTTCTCCGCGAATGGGAGGAGCTGCCCCCTATGTTCACCAGCTCATCCGCCAAGAAGACGGGTCGGGAGCAGATACTGGATTACATTGAATCCTTATTGTCAGTCAAATAGAATATGCAACACGAACACAGAATGTTGGTTTTCAGCTGCAAAGCCTCAGAGGCCTTTGCACGGGAAGTAGTTAAGTATCTTCAGGATACGGGCGGAGCCGATGGCGAGCACATCGAGCTCGGAGCTCTCGAAGTCGACAAGTTCAGCGACGGAGAGTTTCAGCCCTCTTATCGCGACAGCGTCCGCGGAGCGACGGTGTTTCTTATCCAGAGCACCTTCCCCCCTGCAGATAATCTGATGGAACTTCTTCTCTGCATCGATGCCGCCAAGCGCGCTTCTGCCGACAAGGTTATTGCAGTTATCCCTTATTTCGGATGGGCCCGTCAGGACCGCAAGGACCGCCCCCGCGTCAGCATCGGGGCTAAACTGGTAGCCAATCTGCTCCGCGCAGCAGGCGCCGACCGCGTGATGACCTGCGATCTCCACGCAGATCAGATTCAGGGCTTCTTCGATATCCCCGTGGACCACATCTACGCCAGCGGAGTGTTCGTGAAGGCCATCTCCGAATCAATGAAGTTCAAGGACCTGGCCATCGCAGCTCCCGATATGGGTGGCGCAAAGCGTGCCAACGCCTATTCCAAGTTCTTCAGCCAGCGCAGGGACTGCCCCGTGATCATCTGCCACAAGACCCGCGAGCGTGCCAACGTAGTGGCAGAAATCAAAGCAATCGGCGATGCCGATGGTAAGGATGTGGTCATAGTGGACGATATGATAGATACCGCCGGCACCCTCTGCAAGGCTGCCGATGTGCTCAAGAAACTCGGCGCAAAGACGGTCAGGGCCTGTGCAAGCCACGGCGTCCTCTCAGGCAATGCCATCCAGAGGATAGAGGATTCCGCCCTCGACGAGGTCTTCATCACCGATACCATCCCTCATCCCGAGCTGGATCCCAACGGAAAGATCACCGTGCTCAGCATAGCTCCCGTATTCGCCAATATAATGCGCAGGGTCTATATGTACGAGCCCGTAAGTCCTGAATTCGAAATCAAATAGTCATGAAGGTTTTTCTTGCTGCCATACTCCTTGTCGGAATCTGCGTCCTGCTCCTCAGCGTGGGGATCTTGATGAAACGCGGCTTCCCCCAATACGACGTTGGCAGCAACGAAAAGCTGAAAGCCCGCGGAATCACCTGCTACAAGGACGAGGACGCGAAACTTCACCAACCCAAGGTCTGTTCCGGGAATTTTTCGGACGCCTGCAAGGATTGTAATCTCTACAAAACATGAACGGATTAGTAGCTATAGTAGGCCGGCCTAATGTCGGCAAATCTACCCTCTTCAACCGCCTGGTGGGAATGCGCCAGGCGATTGTTGACGATACTGCGGGTGTGACCCGCGACCGCCATTACGGCAAAAGCGACTGGAACGGCCGCGAATTTTCGGTGGTTGACACGGGAGGCTATACCTCCAACTCGGACGACATCTTCGAGGCAGCCATTCGTTCGCAGGTGCAGATTGCCATCGAAGAAGCGGACGTAGTTCTCTTCATGGTGGAGGCCGCCACCGGCATCACCGACTACGATTCCGAGATAGCCGACGTGCTGCGCCGTTCCCGCAAACCTGTGATCCTCTGCGTCAACAAGGTGGATTCCGGGGAAAAGATGTACGATGCCTATGAGTTCTACAGCCTCGGCCTGGGAGAGGTCTATAGCATCTCCGCAGCCAACGGAAGCGGCACAGGTGACCTGCTGGACGCCGTGGTTAAGGCCCTTCCCGAGGAGACCGAGACCGTTGATCCCTATGCCGGCCTTCCCCGCATCGCAATCGTGGGCAAGCCTAACGTGGGCAAATCCTCCATCACAAACGCCCTGCTGGGCGAGGAGCGCAACATAGTGACCCCCATCGCCGGTACCACCCGCGATTCCATCGAGACCCACTACAACAAGTTCGGTCATGAGTTCATGCTGGTCGATACCGCCGGTATCCGCCGCAAGGGCAAAGTGAACGAGGACCTGGAATTCTACTCCGTGATGCGTTCCATCCGTGCCATCGAGCACAGCGACGTGTGCGTGCTGATGATCGACGCCACCACCGGAATGGAGGCCCAGGACATGAATATCTTCAACCTTATCCTGCGCAACCGCAAGGCCTGTGTGCTGGTGGTCAACAAATGGGACCTTTTCGTGAAGGATTCCCAGACCCTCAAGGAGTACACGGATTCCCTCAAGTCCAGGCTGGCTCCCTTCGACGACGTGCCCATCATCTTTACCTCCGTGGTCAAGATGCAGCGCATCCAGGACGTGCTGGACGCCGTTTCCGAGGTCTATGCCAACTATAGCCAGAAGATTCCTACGGCCCGCCTGAACGAGGCCCTGCTGCCCATCATCGAGGAGACCCCTCCTCCGGCTTGGAAGGGAAAATACGTCAAGATCAAGTACATTACCCAGCTGCCTACGAAGTTCCCTTCGTTCGCATTCTTCTGCAATCTTCCGCAGTACATCAAGGAGCCTTACAAACGCTTCCTCGAGAATCAGCTGCGCAAGAACTTCAACCTGACCGGATGCCCGGTGCAGATTTATTGCCGTCAGAAGTAGTTTCCTATGTCTGCAGTGGATGAAATATCCCTGCTGGAACTGCAGGAAATGATCCGGGATGGCGTAGAAAGCGCCGTTCCGGACAAACTGTGGGTAAAGGCGGAGGTGGCATCCATCCAGGCCAGGAGCAACGGACATTGCTATCTGGAACTCTCCCAGTCCGAGGACGGGAGATTGCTCGCCAAGGCCCGTGCGGTCATCTGGAAGGGCATCTGGTTCGCCCTGCGCAAATATTTCTCCGAGGCCACCGGTAGCGAGCTCGCCGCCGGAATGCAGATACTTGCCCGGGTTCAGGCCAACTACAGCGAACTCTACGGCCTCACCCTGGTCATCGACGAACTCGAGCCCCAGTTCACCCTCGGAGCGGCTGAGCTGGAGAAGCGCAAGACCATCGCCCGCCTCGAAGAGGAGGGGCTGATGGAGAAGCAGAAAGAGCTTTCCCTGCCGGATCTGCCCTATTCCCTGGCGGTCATCTCCGCCTCCGACGCCGCAGGCTTCGGGGACTTCTGCAGACATCTGCAGGAGAATGAATTTGGCTTCAAGTTCCGGGTAGATCTCTTTCCGGCCCTGATGCAGGGGGAGAGCGCGCCCGAGAGCATCGTGGACGCCCTGCAGGCCATAGAGGCCGCGGGAGGCTACGATGCCGCCCTGATACTCAGGGGAGGCGGTTCCCGTCTGGACCTTGCCTGCTTCGACGATTATGGCCTGGCCTTCGCCATCGCCAATTGTTCCCTGCCGGTCGTAACCGCAATCGGGCACGACCGAGACTTCAGCGTCGCCGATATGGTGGCGTACGACTATGTAAAGACTCCTACGGCCCTGGCGGACCTCTTCATCGACTGTTTCGCCGCCGAGGACGAACGCATCAGCGCCTTCAGCACCCGACTGCGCCTGGCCATCTCCGGGAAGATCTCTTCGATGGAAAACGCGGTCAGCATGCTGGAGCAGCGCATCAAGGCCGCCGACCCCAGGAACATACTGAAGCGCGGCTATTCACTGGTCACCGACGAGGCCGGAGTGGTGCTTAACTCCGCTTCCAAACTCCGCCCGGGGCAGAAGCTGAACATTCTCTTCGCCGACGGCTCCGTGCAGGCTCAAATTGTTGACTTATGAAAGAAGAATTCGACTATAAAAAGGCCCTGGAAGAGCTTGAGGCCATCGCTAAGAAGGTAGAAGACCCTGCGACGGCCCTGGGGGACATCGACAAGATGATAGCCCGTTCCGACGCCCTCATTGCATCCTGCCGCGAGTATCTCCGTACCGTGCGGGAAAACCTGGAATCGATGCAGCAATGAAAACTAAGAAGATATACCAGAGCGATCCTTGGCTGGAGCCCTTCAAAGGCGCCATCGAAAGGAGGAACGAAAGGCTTAGGGACGAGATTGCCCATATCCAGGGGAAGCGTCCCAGCCTGTCCGACGGCATAAACAACCATCTCTACTACGGCCTCCACAAGACTGCGGAGGGCTGGGTGTTCCGTGAGTGGGCCCCGAACGCCACCCGAATCTACCTGATAGGCCAGTTCAACAACTGGAAGAAGGCCGAAGCCTGGGCCCTCAGCCCCATAGGGAACGGCAACTGGGAAATCAAGCTCCCGGCCATGTTCCTGCGCCACGGCGAGCTCTACAAACTCTTCGTGGAATGGCCCGGAGGCGGGGCCGAAAGGATTCCCGCATACGCCACCAGGGTGGTCCAGGACCCCGATACCAAGGTGTTCAGCGCCCAGGTCTGGGACGTGGCTCCCTACGAGTGGAAGCACCGCAAGGCAGGCAAGCGCCCCAACCCCCTCATCTACGAATGCCACATAGGAATGAGCTCCGAGAAGGAGACGGTGGCATCTTTCGACGATTTCCGCACCCAGGTACTTCCCAGGGTGCACAAGCTGGGCTATGACGTGCTGCAGATAATGGCCCTGCAGGAGCATCCCTACTACGGCTCCTTCGGCTATCAGGTCAGCAACTTCTTCGCGCTCAGCTCCCGCTTCGGCACTCCAGAGCAGTTCAAGGCCCTGGTGGACGAGGCCCATGCCCGCGGAATAGCCGTCATAATGGACATAGTGCATTCCCACGCAGTATCCAACGAAATCGAAGGCCTCGGCCGCCTGGACGGCAGGGAGGACCTCTACTTCTATCCGGGAGATGCCGGGCATCATCCCGCCTGGGGCTCCCGCTGTTTCGATTATGGCAAGGACGCGGTCAAATACTTCCTCCTTTCCAACTGCAAGTACTGGATGGAAGAGTACCATCTGGACGGTTTCCGCTTCGACGGAGTGACCTCGATGCTCTACTGGGACCACGGTCTGGGAACGGACTTCGGCAACTACGACATCTACTTCGGACAGGGCGTGGACGAGAATGCGGTGGCCTATCTGGGGCTGGCGAACACCCTCATCCACGAGATTGATCCGGACGCCATAACCATCGCGGAAGATGTTAGCGGAATGCCCGGTCTGGCAGCGCCCATCAAGGCCGGCGGAGTCGGATTCGACTTCCGTATGGCAATGGGAATCGCCGACCACTGGATCAAATGGATCAAGGAGAAGAGCGACGAGCAGTGGAGTCCCGGGGAGATCTGGTACGAACTCACCAACAAGCGTGCGGACGAGAAGACAGTCAGCTATGCGGAATGCCACGACCAGGCCCTGGTGGGGGACAAGACCATCATCTTCCGCCTGATCGACAAGGAGATGTACTTCTCGATGGATAAGGGTAAGCAGAACCTCACTGTGGAGAGGGGAGTGGCCCTGCACAAGATGATACGCCTGGTCACTGCCGCCACTGCCGGGGATGGATACCTGAACTTCATGGGCAACGAATTCGGCCATCCGGAGTGGATAGACTTCCCCAGGGAGGGAAATAACTGGAGTTATTCCCACGCCCGCAGGCTGTGGTCGATAGCCGACGATGACAAGCTTCTGTACAAGGGGCTTGAGCTTTTCGACCGCGATATGGTGCAGTTCATCCGCAAAAACAGACTGCTCAGCGATAAACCCGTGCTGCTCACCGCCGACGAGCAGAAGGGAATACTCGTTTTCCTACGGAAAAATTGTATCTTTGCATTGAATTTCAACCCGACAAGCTCCTTCGGAGACTACGGTTTTTCGGCACCGGAAGGCAAATACGAACTAGTGTTCAGCACCGACGATGCCCTATACAACGGACAAGGCAGACTCTCGGCCGCGGAAACGCACTTCAGCATGGATGCTAAGTGCCCCAATGGCAATCAGGAGTTTGACCATACTTTGTACCTGTATCTGCCAAGCAGATGCGCTGTCGTGTTGAAAAAAACAAAATAGCTTATGGCGTTCTTAAAATTCAATAAAGCGGAACTCGTGAATCTCTCCTATTCCTTGAAGAGGGAGATCATCTGCGTCAACAAGACGGGAGCTTATTGCAACACCAGCATCCTGACCTGCAATACCCGCCGCTACCACGGCCTGCTCTCCGTTACCCTGGACCGTTTCGGCGGGGACAAGTACCTGCTTCTGTCCGCCATCGACGAATCCATCATCGTGAACGGCAAGCAGTTCAATCTGGGAATCCATTGCTACGGGGATATCTACGAACCCCGCGGCCATAAGTACGTGGTGGATTTCGATGCCGATCCCATCCCCTCCATCACCTACAAGGTCGGGGACATCGTCTTCCGCAAATCCCTGCTGCTCCTTTCCGACAGCGACCGCCTGCTCGTCAAATACGAACTCCTGGAGAGCCCAGCAGAGGCCGAAGTCATCTTCAAGCCTTTCCTGGCCTTCCGCAACATACACGCCCTTACCGCCAAGAACGACGAGGCCAACCAGGGCTATTCACCGGTAGAGAACGGAGCAAAGTTCCGGATGTATTCCAACTTCCCCGACCTGGTGCTCCAGCTCTCTTCGCCCTCAGCCGTCTATAAGCACAATCCCGAATGGTACTTCGGCCTTACCTACTCCGACGAATACCGCCGCGGCTTCGATTGCAAGGAGGATCTTTTCGTGCCCGGCAGCTTCAGCCTGAAGATGGGCAAGGGGGATTCCGTGGTGATGTCCGCATCCCTCAAGGAAGAGAACCCCGGCTACTTCAAGCGCTGCTTCGCCAGGGCCTACGAGAAAGCCCCGGTCATCGACAACTACCGCGACTTGCTTGCCAGGTGGGCGAACCTTTTCATCTGCAACCATAACGGCCGCAAGCGCGTTACCGCCGGCTTCTCCTGGATGTACACCGGACTTCTGCGCGAGACCCTCATCTCCCTTCCCGGTCTCACCCTCTATGCCAACGGGGACACCAAGACCTTCGAGGAAGTGCTGGACAACCTGATAGCCGACGAGCAGGAACGCCTGTTCCGCCGCACCACCCAGGTCGAGGCCCCGCTGCTGCTTACCACTGCCCTGCAGAGCTACATCGACTACGGAGTATCTCCTTCGAAGGTGTGGAAGAAGTACGGCGTGATAGTGCGCGGCATACTCGAAAGCTATCTGCCCGGCTGCCGCCGCGAGGTTACCATGCATCCCAACGGCCTGCTTTGGGCCCAGATGGACAATATGGCCCTCAGCTGGATGAACGCCTACGTGAACGGAGTTCCGGTCACCGAGCGTGCCGGATACCAGGTGGAGACCAACGCCCTCTGGTACAACAGCATCTGCTTTGCGGTGGATATGGAATGCAAATACGGCTCGGCCGCTTCCTTCGTGAAAGAATGGACAGCCATACGCGACCTCGTGAAAGAGAACTTCTGCAAGACCTTCTGGAACGAGAGCAAGGGCTTCCTGGCCGACTATGTGGACAATAACGGACAGAACATGGATGTCCGTCCCAATCAGCTGATAGCCATCTGGGTCAAGAATTCTCCTGTTGACGAAGAACTCCATCCTTCAGTTTTCAAGGTGGTGTCCGCCGAACTGGAGACTTCCAGGGGCATACGCACCCTCTCGCCCCGCGACGCCAAGTACCGCAACGTGTACGAGGGCTCGCAGGTGGACAGGGATCTGGCCTACCATCAGGGGAGCACGAGGCCCTTCCTGCTGGAGTACTATGTGTCGATAGGCTACCGCGTCATCGGTCCCAGCTTCCGCAAGAAAGCCGAATGGCTCTGCGAAGGCTTGTACGAGGACCTGAACAAGCACGGCGTGGCGGCGTTCAGCGAACTTTACGACGGAGATCCCCCGCAGGAACCGCACGGAGCCATAGCATCTGCGCTCAGCACCGCTGCACTCCTGGCGGTCAACCATATAACTGACAAATATTCCAAGGAGGAAAAGAAATGAGAGTTCTGATGTTCGGATGGGAGTTTCCCCCGCACATTGCGGGAGGGCTCGGGACTGCCTGCGAAGGCATTGTCAAAGGTCTAGCCTACAATGGGGTGGAGAGCATTTTCGTGATGCCCTCTGCCAGCGGTGACGAAGACCAGACTGCGACCCGCATCATCAATGCGAGCGACGTGGCGGTGGAGAATTTCACCGGCACGGTGGATGAGTTCCTGGACAAGGTGAAATTCATCCACATCGATTCGAACCTGATTCCCTATGCCGATCCAGAAGAATTCTCCAAGATAGTCGAAGATGAGCGGGCCCGCCAGGTAAAGGACTTCCGCATCAGCTTCGGACAGAAATACAAGTTCTCCGGAAAATACGGGGCCAACCTCCTGGAAGAGGTGGCCAGGTATGCCATGGTGGGCGGAACTATAGCAATGCAGCACAAGGATGAGTTCGACGTCATCCACGCTCACGACTGGCTAACCTACCTTGCCGGCATCGCCGCCAAGGAACTCACCGGAAAACCGCTGGTGGTGCATGTACACGCCACCTCCTTC
Source organism: Bacteroidales bacterium (assembly GCA_024692185.1). Taxonomy (GTDB): domain Bacteria; phylum Bacteroidota; class Bacteroidia; order Bacteroidales; family UBA932; genus Cryptobacteroides. The sequence goes on from JAILMV010000179.1 coordinate 17,966, forward strand.
GACCGCGGGACCGACGATATGGTCGATTCCCGCGTATATGCCATCGAACGCCGTGGCATGGAAGCCGCCGACAGGGTAGTGACCGTCAGCGACCTCACCCGCGGCATCGTCATAAACAAATACGGCATCGATCCTTCCAAGGTCGTGACCGTGCATAACGCCGTGGACTTCAGCGGGCGCGAGAACCTGCAGGTAGAACGCGGCGTAAGGGACAAAGTAGTGACTTTCCTCGGGCGTATCACCTTCCAGAAAGGTCCTGAGTACTTCATCGAGGCGGCCGCCAAGGTGCTGAAGCGCACCAAGGGCGTACGTTTCGTGATGGCCGGCAGCGGGGACATGATGAACCGCGCCATCAGGATGGTCGCCCGGCTGGGGATATCCGACCGCTTCCACTTCACCGGCTTCCTCCGCGGAGCCGACGTGCAGAAGATGTTTGCGCTGTCGGATGTCTATATAATGCCTTCGGTATCCGAGCCTTTCGGCATCTCGCCCCTCGAGGCAATGCGTACCGGAGTGCCTTCCATCATCTCGCACCAGAGCGGCGCCGCCGAAGTGCTGCGCTACGCCCTTAAGGTGGACTTCTGGGATGTCGACGCAATGGCCGACGACATCTATGCCCTTCTTACCTATCCCGCCCTTTCCCGCTTTGCGGCTTCGCAGGGATACGACGAAGTGAACGAGCTCAAGTGGAACAACGCCACAGCCAAGCTCAAGAAAGTTTATGAATCAGTCTTAGCCCAGTAGCATATGAAAAAGCTTTGTTTCTATTTCCAGATACATCAGCCTGACCGCCTCCGCGTCTTCAGGTTCTTCGACATCGGAAAGGATTCCCATTATTACGATGACTTCGTGAACCGCACCATACTGCGGCGCATCTCCTCGAAGTGCTATCTCCCCATGAACGACCTTCTGCTGAAGGCGATCCAGGAGAGCAAAGGCAAGTTCAAAGTGGCCTTCTCCATTACGGGAAGCGCTCTTGAGCAGTTCGAGCGCTATGCACCGGAGGTCATCGACAGCTTCCGGGCTCTTGCCGCGACCGGCAACGTAGAGTTCCTCTGCGAGACCTGCAACCACTCCCTCTCCTCCCTCAAGAGCGAGAACGAGTTCCGTCATCAGGTGCTCAAGCACAAGGCTACGATCGAACGCTACTTCGGGCTGACTCCCGTGACCTTCCGCAACACCGAGCTCATCTATTCCGACTCCATCGGAAAGACGGTCTATGATCTTGGCTTCAAGACCATACTCACCGAAGGCGCCCGCCACATACTCGGCTGGAAGAGCCCCAACTACATCTACAACAACGATGCAAAATCCTCGCAGAAACTGCTTCTGCGCAACTATATGCTCAGCGACGACATTGCATTCCGCTTTGCCGGCTCCGGCCTCACGGCCGAGCAGTTCGCAGCCAAGGTCAACGCCGAAGAGGGCGATATAGTGAACCTCTTCATGGACTACGAGACCTTCGGCGAGCACCAGAGTGCCGAGACTGGTATCTTCGACTTCATGCGCGCCCTCCCCAAGGCCGCGCTGGATGCAGGAATCAAGTTCGTGACCCCTTCCGAGGCGGCCTCCGGCATAAAGAGCATCGGCGGCCTCAGCGTGCCTCAGCCCATTTCCTGGGCAGATGAGGAGCGCGACGTTACTGCCTGGCTCGGAAACGAACTCCAGCAGGATGCCTTCAACAAGCTCTACTCCCTGGTGGAAAAACTTTCGATTATCGACAATGCCGACCTGTGGGCCGATTTCGGCCGTCTGCAGGAAAGCGACCATTTCTATTATATGTGCACCAAGTTCTTCTCGGATGGCGACGTGCACAAGTATTTTAACCCCTATGACACTCCGTACGAAGCATTCATCAACTATATGAACGTACTCAGTGACTTCATTATCAGAGTAAACGACGAATATGCAACAAAACATTGAGATCAGCAGCCCCAGCTGGGCAAGCGTGCGCGTGACGCGTCACCTTCCCGGTGAACTCGAGGGACTGGAGAAACTGTGCAAGAACCTTTGGTGGTGCTGGAACGACAACGCGAAAGCACTGTTCAAATATATAGACCCGGAAATCTGGCACCGCAGCGGACATAATCCCATGGTCATCATGGACACCGTGTCGCTCAAGCGTTACAAGCAGCTGTCCAAGGATTCCAACTTCCTGGACATGCTCCATTCGGTGATGAGCGAGTTCGATGCCTATATGGCCGAGAAAGAGCGCAGGGGCAACCCTTCCATCGCATATTTCTGCATGGAATACGGTCTGGACACCTCGCTTCAGATTTATTCCGGCGGCCTCGGCATCCTTGCCGGTGACTACCTGAAGGAAAGCAGCGACATGAACGTGAACCTGGTGGCAGTGGGCCTCCTCTACCGTTACGGCTACTTTACCCAGAAAATCACCCCTCAGGGCAATCAGGTTGCCGAATACAATGCCCAGGACTTCCTTAAGATCCCGGCCGAACCTGTTACCGACGCCGAGGGCAAGTGGATTACCGTCAGCTGCCAGCTTCCCGGCCGCGAGCTTCACGCCCGCATCTGGAAAGTGCCTGTGGGCCGCACCGACCTCTACCTGCTCGACACCGACTTCGAAGATAACCTCCCCGAGGACCGTCAGATTACCTATCAGCTCTACGGCGGCGACTGGGAGAACCGTCTGAAGCAGGAAATCCTGCTCGGCATCGGCGGTATCAGGGCTCTCCGCGCCATCGGCCTGCATCCTACCATCTACCACTCCAATGAGGGCCATGCCGCCTTCATCGGACTGGAGCGCCTGCGCGAATATATGTTCGAGCAGAAGATGGATTACAGCGAGGCAATGGAACTGGTGCGCGCCAGCGGCCTCTTCACCACCCATACCCCCGTTCCCGCAGGGCACGATGCCTTCGACGAGGATATGATGGCCTCCTACTTCGGCCATTATCCTTCCCGCTTCGGTATCAGTTGGGAAACCCTCCTTGGGCTCGGAAAGGTGAACGTGAACGACCATAACGAGCGCTTCAGCATGAGCATCCTGGCAGCCAACTGCTCCCAGAACGTGAACGGCGTGTCCATGCTGCACGGCAAGGTCAGCCAGGACATCTTCGCGAACATGTACCCCGGCTATCTGCCCGAGGAACTCCATATCAGCTATGTCACCAACGGCGTGCACTATCCCACCTGGGCATCCAGGGAGTGGAAGGCCGTCCACGCAAAGGTGTTCGGGCCCGAATTCCAGACCCACCACTACGACAAGCGCTGCTTCGAGGGCATCTACAATGTGTCCGACGAGGAAATCTGGGGCACCCGCAAGCAACTCAAGCAGGAGCTTATCCGCATCATCAACGACCGTCTCGCCAATCCCGAGATCAGCAGCCACTATTCTCCCAGCGAGGTGGTGGAGATCAAGGAGAACCTCCGCGAGGACGTACTCACCATAGGTTTCGCCCGCCGCTTCGCAACATACAAGCGCGCCACCCTGCTCTTCTCGGACCTCGACAGGCTCGATGCCATTGTGAATGACCCCGAGCATCCCGTGCAGTTCGTGTTCGCAGGCAAGGCCCACCCCGCCGACGGCGCAGGCCAGGACCTCATCAAGCAGATAATCGAAATCTCCAAGCAGGACAGGTTCCTGGGCAAGATAGTCTTCGTGCCAGGATATGACATCTCCCTCGCAAAGCGCCTGGTACAGGGCGTGGATGTGTGGCTGAACAATCCTACCCGTCCCCTCGAGGCCTCCGGTACCTCCGGCGAAAAGGCTTCCATGAACGGCGTAATGCACTTCTCGGTGCTGGACGGCTGGTGGGTGGAAGGCTACCGCGAAGGTTGCGGCTGGGCCCTTCCCATGGAGAAGACCTACGACGACCAGAACTACCAGAACGAGCTGGACGCTGCCAAGATCTACAATATCATAGAGAACGAGATAGCGCCCGCATATTATAAGAAAGACGCCCGCGGCATATCCCCCGAGTGGCTGAACTACATCCGCAACACCATTGCGCACGTTGCCTGCAACTTCACCACCAACAGGATGATGGAGGACTACTGTGTGCAGTACTATCAGCCCCAGTACGACCGCTTCAACTTCCTGCTGGCCGACGACTGTGCCAAGGCCCGCGAAATCGCAGCCTGGAAGAAGAAGGTGGAGGAAGCCTGGCCTTCCATCGCCATCAAGTCCTACTCGGCCCCCAACGCGTCTTATGTACTTTCCCAGAACAATCCCCTGGTAAGCGAGGTGGTTGTCGATCTTGCCGGCCTGAGTCCGGAAGATATAGGCGTGGAAATGATCTTCGCCGTTACCGACAAGAAGAACGTACCTCACATCCAGGAAACCATAGAATATGATGTAGTCCGCTTCGAGGACGGAGTGGCCACCTTCCATACTTCCATCATCCCTGAGCGTACAGGTATGTACCAGATAGGTGTCAGGATGTATGCCAAGAACACCCTCCTGCCTCACAGAATGGACTTCCCGCTGGTGAAATGGCTGTAGTAGCGACAGGATTTTTCGATGGCGTGCATATTGGCCATCGTCTGGTTCTCGAGACTCTCGTATCCGAAGCGCGCAAGCGCGGAGAAGAGAGTCTCGTACTCACCTTTTGGCCCCATCCCCGCATAGTCCTGCAGGACGATGCCCTGGGTCTGCGCCTGCTGAACACATCTTCCGAGAAACTCGCCCTGCTGAGCAAGCTCGGGATCGACAGGGTGGAGCAGATAGAATTCACCAAAGAATTCAGCCAGATGAGTACCCGGGAGTACCTCAGCGACTTCCTGATAGGGAAATACGGGGCCAGCGCCATACTGCTTGGCTACGACAACCGCATCGGGCACGACAATCTGACCCCCGAGGCCACTGCGGCCCTTGCCGAAAGCCTGGGCCTCACCGTCATCCGCACCGAGAAGGTTTCGTCCGTGGGAATCGCCGTCAGCTCCACCAAGATACGCAACGCCCTCAAGGCCGGCGACGTGGCCACCGCCTCCAACTACCTCTGCTACGATTACAATCTTTCGGGAGAAGTCGTGCACGGGAAGAGGTTGGGGCACGTGATAGGCTTCCCCACGGCCAATCTGGAACCGGACGAGCCGCTCAAGCTGATACCGGCAATGGGAGTGTATCTTTCGAAGGTTACGATAGGGGACAGGCAGTTCTACGGAATGACCAATGTGGGGCAGACTCTGGAGACCCATATCTTCGATTTCGACGAGGACATATACGGCGAGAACATACGCATCAGCTTCCTCGAAAGGGTGCGGGACGAAATCCGCTTCGACGATTTGGAGGAATTGAAAAAGCAGCTGGGCGCGGATGAGCAATATTGCAAAAATTTGTTATCTTTGCGTAAATAACCAACCGAGGGTTCTGCTATTCTAAGCAGAACTCCTTTTTGATAAATTATGGCAGCTATACATTATATGAGCCAGGAAGGGCTCGATAAACTCAAGAAGGAACTTGCTGACGCCCTTGCTCAGCGTCCTGTTATTTCCGCCGCGATTGCGGAGGCCCGCGAGAAAGGGGATCTTTCCGAAAATGCAGAATACGAATCCGCACGTGAGGCCCAGGGCCTCCTGGAGCTCAAGATTTCCCAGCTCCAGAACCAGGTGGCAAACGCCAAGGTGGTGGATGCCTCCCAGCTCGGTACCGACAAGGTGCAGATGCTCAACAAGGTGAAGGTGCAGAACCTTACTGCCGGAATGACCATGGAATTCACCATCGTAGGTGAGTCCGAGGCCGATTTCTCCAAGGGCCGCCTGGCCGCGACCACTCCCATAGCCAAGGCTCTGCTGGGCCACGGCAAAGGCGAAGTGGTGGAAGCCCAGGTTCCTTCAGGTATAATGAAATTCAAGATTCTCGATATCTCCCTCTAGTATGGCAACGATCTTCACCCGCATAGCCAAAGGGGAAATTCCTTCCTACAAGGTGGCTGAAAGCGCAGATTACTACGCTTTCCTGGACATCAGTCCCCTTGCCGAAGGTCATACCCTCGTCATCCCCAAGAACGTTGAGGACGACTATATCTTCAATCTCGATCCCGCAACCTACGAAGGCCTCTGGGCTTTCGCCCGCAAGGTGGCAGTAGCCCTCAAGGCCGCCGTACCCTGCAAGAGGGTGGGAGTGGCAGTGCTCGGAATGGAGGTCCCCCATACCCACATCCATCTCGTTCCCCTTCAGAGCGAAGCAGACCTCGACTTCCGCAAGAAGCGCCCCGAGGTTAGCCAGGAACGTATGGCGGAGATAGCTAAATCCATACTTGCAGAATATGAAAAGTTATAAGATACTTACTGCCGCGGCACTCGTGCTCGCCCTTTCGGCCTGTCAGGGAAACAAGGCCAAGCTGGATTGCACAGTGAGCGATACTCCGGAAGCCTCCCTCGTGCTCAAGCAGCTCAACGGAACCGCTACCGAGGTCCTGGATACGGTAAAGACGGACGCCTCCGGCCACTTCGCCTACAAACTGGAAGTCAAGGAAGGCAATCCGGAATTCGTATATGTCTATAATGGAGATACCCGCCTGGCATCCCTCCTTCTCGAAAAGGGAGAGACTGCCGTGGTCAAGGCAGATGCCCTCGGTAATTACGAGGTTTCCGGTTCGGAAGGCTCGGTGCTGCTGAAGCAGGGGGACGACAGCTTCCGCGACTTCGCCGGCAAGCTCATCTCCATGTCCGAGTCCGGAGCCAGCCAGGGCGCCATCAACAAGGTATATGTGGACCATTATCGCCAGAGCGTGAAGTTCGTCCTGACCAACTGCAAGTCGCTGGCCGTGATACCCGTGCTATACGAAAATATCGGAGGCAGTGCTGCCACTTTCTCCGGTGTCAACGACGCCCTCATCTTCCGCAGCGTCTGCGATTCCCTCAAGACCGTGTATCCCGACTCCAAGTACGTGCGCGCACTCGAGCAGGAGACCGCCCGCAGGGAGCAGCTCTTCAACCTTAACAACCGTCTCAAGGCCGCCGATCCCAGGTCTTATCCTGAACTGAAGATGCCCTCCGTCGACGGTACGGTCGCAAATCTGGACAGCCTCGGTGCCAAATACACCCTGCTCTATTTCTGGAACGACAGCGAATACACCCATAAGATCTTCAACCTGGAGACCTTGAAGCCCGTTTATGAGCAGTATCATTCCCGCGGTCTGGAAATCTATGCAATCAGCGTGAATGCGGACAAGTCCGCCTGGGCCCAGGTGGTGAAGTCGCAGGAACTGCCTTGGGTGAACGTGAACGACGGTCTAGGCCTCTCCAGCGCTTCCCTGACTCTTTACAACGTGCAGAGGGTACCTACCATACTGCTGGTATCGGAGAAGGGTATCGACCAGATCCCCGTGCGCGACAAGGCTGTGCGCAACGCGGTTGCAAAGGCCTTAAAATAGTTTCTTAGGAGTAGTTGCAATAAACTGCTTAAGATAGAAGGGTTCGAAGTACGCTACGTCTTCGAACTCTTTTTTTGCGAGTTTCTCCATGGCGGGGACCAGCATTGCGGAGGCCTCCGGGCAGGTCTGGCAGAAGCTGGCGGCTGGAAGGAACTTGCACTTGTCGGCAGCGTCTCCTATTATGGCGACGGGCCCTGCGGCAAACAGTCCGGCAAAGCTGTTCTCGTCCAGCACAACAGGCGAAATCTCGCTCTGGCGCTCTCCGCTGGGGGAGTAGATGGCCGTATAGACCTCCATCCTCCTGGCATCTACCATAGGAAGTATGGCCGTGCATCCCTCGGGAAGGCCGGCCTCGATGGCCTGGTGGGCCAGTATGTCCAGGGTGCTGACTGCTATCAGCGGCAGCTTCCCTCCGAAACAAAGACCCTTTGCGGTAGATGAACCCACGCGCAGCCCGGTGTAGGAGCCGGGGCCCTTGCTGAGGCAGACGGCCTCCAGGTCGGAAACTTTCCAACCGAGCTCGTCGAGCATCTCTTTTACGAATACGGCGGTTTGCGATGCGTGCGCACGGGGCTCGCTGCTGCGGCGGGTGCACACGATGCGGCCGTCCTCCGCCAGGGCGGTGGAACAGAGGGCCGTAGAAGTTTCGATGAAAATCAGCCTATGCATTTACCAGCAAATCTTTCAGATAGGGGAATACTTTGAGGGAGAGGTCGTGGAGTGCGGTGTAGATGACCGAGTTCTCCAGAACCTCGGGATTGACCAGTTGGAACTTTTCGATGACCGGATCCAGCAGGAAGATGAGCAGCCCTATCATCAGGGCGGCCTTGAGCAGCGAGAACACTACTCCAAGCACCCGGTTGAGGCCACCTAACATAGCGAGTTTCAGGGTTTTGGTAATCAGCTTGCCGATAAGCGTCAGCAAGAGTATGACCACCATTACGATGATTGCGAAAGCCACAATGTTGATTATCTTGGGGTCGGCCTGGATGAAGCCGCCTAGCCATTCTCCTACCAGCATCGAGAAGCGGAACGCCGCCCATACTCCGATGAAAATCGAGGCAAGTGCGACTACCTGTTCGACGAATCCTTTAGTGATGCCGGTAATGATCGAAGGTATGAAACATACCAGCAGTATTATATCAAGAGTTTCCAAAGAATTGATTATATTTGTAAACTATTTAACAGGCACAAAATTAAGGAAAAATTATGACATTCAAAGAATATAAGGGATTGGATCTGGTGGCCACCGGCAACCGGGTTTTGGAGCGCTGGAAGAAACTTGGGGCTTTCGAGAAGAGTCTCGAACTCGCAGAAGGCGAACCCGAGTTCATTTTCTTTGAAGGTCCCCCGTCAGCCAACGGAATGCCCGGCATTCATCACGTGATGGCCCGTTCCATCAAAGATGCCATCTGCCGCTATAAATCACAGACCGGTTGGAAGGTCCGCCGCCGTGCAGGTTGGGATACCCACGGACTTCCCGTGGAGCTTGGCGTGGAGAAGAAGCTCGGAATCACCAAGGCCGACATCGGCAGCAAGGTGAGCATCGAAGAATATAACCGCACCTGCCGTCAGGAGGTGATGAAATATACCGCCGAATGGGAGAACATGACCCAGCGCGTGGGTTATTGGGTGGATATGAAAGACCCCTACATCACCTATGACAACCGTTATATCGAGACCCTCTGGTACCTACTCAAGAAGATCTACGACAAGGGCCTCCTCTACAAGGGATACACCATCCAGCCCTACAGTCCTACCGATGGCACCGGCCTCAGCTCCCACGAGCTCAACCAGCCCGGCTGCTACCGCGATGTGTCCGACACCACTGCCACCGTACAGTTCGAGGTCGTGCGCGACGCCGCTTCCGAAAAGCTCTTCGGGGACGGCCCCGTGTACATCATCGCCTGGACTACCACTCCCTGGACCCTCCCTTCCAACACCGCCCTCTGCGTAGGACCCAACATCGAATACGTCAGGGTGCTCTCCACCAACCAGTACACAGGCGAAAAGGCCGTCTATGTGCTTGCAAAGGAGTTGGTGGGCGCCTGGTTCAATGATAAGATTCCCTTCGAGATACTTCCCGGCAGCTTCAAGGGCTCCGAACTCGTGGGCATACGCTACAAGCAGCTCATCCCTTGGTTCAAGCCGGAAGGAGATGCCTTCCGCGTCATTCCCGGGGACTATGTGACCACCGAGGACGGTACCGGCATAGTGCACATCGCACCCACCTTCGGCGCCGACGACAAGAGGGTCGCTGCCGCAGCCGGAATCGCAGGCATTATGCCCGTGGACCAGAACGGCAACCCCATGGCCCAGGTAGATACCCAGGGCCGCTTCGTCCGCATCGAGGACCTCGACCCGGCATATGTGGCATCCAGCGTGGATCCTTCCTACAAGCAGTTCTCCGGCAGGTACGTGAAGAACGCTATCGACGATTATTTCCGCAAACTCCACGGCGAGGAGCCTCTTGCTAAGGATGCTCCCGTGCTGGATGTGGACCTTTGCGTGATGATGAAGCAGGACGGCCGCCTCTTCCGCATGCAGAAGCATGTGCACAGCTATCCCCACAGCTGGCGTACCGACTGCCCCGTGATATACTATCCCCTTGATTCCTGGTTCATCCGCACCTCCGCAGTAAAAGACGAAATGGTTGCGTTGAACAAGCAGATACGCTGGAAACCGGAATCCACCGGTACCGGCCGTTTCGGAGTGTGGCTCGAGAACATCCAGGACTGGAACCTCAGCCGCAGCCGCTTCTGGGGAACTCCTCTGCCCATCTGGCGTACCGAGGACGGAAAAGAAGAAATCTGCATAGGCAGCATCAAGGAACTCTACGATGAGATAGAGAAGGCCGTAGCCGCCGGAATCATGCCCTCCAACCCTCTCAAGGACAAGGGCTTCGATCCCGCCGACATGGGCAAGGAAAACTACGACCGCATCGACCTCCACAGGCCTTATGTGGACAATATCTTCCTGGTCAGCCCCAGCGGCAGGAAGATGGTCCGCGAGACCGACCTGATCGATGTCTGGTTCGACTCCGGCTCAATGCCTTACGCACAGACCGGCCTCCGCGGCAAGGACAGCTCCGATTTCGGCAGCACCGCGGACTTCATAGCCGAAGGTGTGGACCAGACCCGCGGTTGGTTCTACACCCTGCACGCAATCCACACTATGGTCAGCGGCACCCCCGCCTTCAAGCGCGTGATCTCCAACGGACTCGTGCTGGACAAGGACGGAAACAAGATGAGCAAGCGCCTCGGCAATGCCGTGGATCCCTTCCAGCAGCTGGATAAATACGGCGCGGACGCCCTCCGCTGGTATATGCTTACCAACGCCCAGCCTTGGGACAACCTCCGCTTCGACGAGGCCGGCGTGGATGAGATCCGCCGCAAGTTCTTCGGCACTCTCTACAACACCTACTCCTTCTTCGCCCTATATGCGAACGTAGATGGATGGCAGCCCGGCGAAAGCAGCTCCGCTGCCCTCACCGAGACCGACCGCTGGATAATCTCCCTGAAGAACAGCCTCATCCGCGACGTACGCGCCGCCTATGAGGACTATGATATCACCCTTGCAGGCCGTCTGATCCAGAACTTCGTCTGCGACCATCTTTCCAACTGGTACGTGCGCCTTAACCGCAAGCGTTTCTGGGGAGGCGGTCTCACCGAGGACAAGAAAGCAGCCTACGAGACCCTCTACGATGTGCTCAAGACAGTTACCCTGCTCTCCGCTCCTATCGCTCCTTTCTACGCCGACGAACTTTGGCTCGACCTGGTTCCCGGTGCGGAATGCGTGCACTTCGAGCGTATGCCCGAGGCCGACGAATCCCTCATCGACCACGAGCTCGAGCAGCGCATGGAACTTGCCCAGAAGGCAACTTCGCTGGTGCTGGCCCTCCGCCGCAAGGTTAACATCAAGGTCCGCCAGCCCCTCGCAAAGATGGTCATCCCCGTCATCTCCGACGAGGTCCGCAGCCGTCTGGAACTGGTCAAGAACCTGATACTTACCGAGGTGAACGTGAAAGAGGCCGAGTTCCTCGCGGACACCACCGGAATCATCACCAAGAAAATCAAGCCCAACTTCCGAGTGCTGGGCAAGAAATACGGAGCTCAGATGAAGGAGATCGCCGCCGCGTTCGCCAAGCTGGACCAGGCAACGATTTCCGCCATCCAGGCATCTTCTGAATATAGTCTGGACCTTCCCTCCGGGGCTGTGGTCCTGATTCCTGAGGATTATGAAATCAGCTCCGAGGATATGCCGGGCTGGCTCGTAGCTTCCGAAGGCAGCCTTACCATCGCCCTGGACATCCAGCTGAGCGATGCCCTGCTCAAGGAGGGTACGGCCCGAGAACTAATCAACCGAATCCAGAATCTCCGCAAGGACAGCGGATTCGAGGTCACCGACCGTGTAGATGTTGCCATCATTGCCGATGGCGAGGCTCACGGCGAGATTGAAGCGGCCTTGGCCGACTTCAAGGAATACATAGCATCCCAGACACTGGCCCTTAGCGTGTCGCTCGCCAAGGAAGGCGAAGGCAGCGAGGTCGAGTGGAACGAGGGAACAATCAAGATTAAAGTAACTCGTAAATAGATATTATTATGGCAGAAGATCAGGTAAAAACACGCTATTCCGATGAAGAACTTGCCGAGTTCAAGCAGATCATCGAGGGTATGCTGGAGAAGGCCAGGGCCGAGTACAATACTCTGAGAGGAGTCGTGATGCACGGTGGTAACAATGACATCGAGGACACCTCACCTACCTTCCGTACCGTGGAGGACGATGGTGCCAACCAACTTACCAAGGAAGAGGCGAGCCAGCTCGCACAGCGTCAGTACAAGTTCATCAAGAACCTTGAGGCGGCCCTTGTCCGTATCGAGAACAAGACCTATGGTATCTGCCGAGTTACCGGCGAACTCATACCCAAGGAGAGGCTTCGCCTTGTTCCTCACGCAACCCTTACCGTAGAGGCTAAGGAGATGCTTGCAAAGCAAGGAAAGAACTAAAAAGTTATGAAGGTTTCCAGAGGCACGGGTTTACTGGTGCTGGGAGTATTATTGGTGGTTGTTGACCAGGTTATCAAGTATCTGGTCAAGACCAATATGGGCCTCGGCGAGCAGATACCCGTAATAGGCAATTGGTTCCGTCTGTGCTTCGTGGAGAACGAGGGAATGGCATTCGGAATGAAGTTCGGCGGTTCCGTCGGAAAGTTCCTGCTGTCCCTTTTCCGCATAGTGCTCTTCGGTGCGCTCTGCTGGTGGATAGCTTCGCTGGACCGCTCCAAGAAGGCTCCTACGGGCGTTCTGGTAGGCCTTACGCTGATTACCGCCGGCGCTCTCGGAAACATCATAGACTGCCTGTTCTACGGCCTTTTCTGGGACTATGCTCCCTTCATGTTCGGCAAGGTGGTGGATATGTTCTACTTCCCGCTGATCCATAATTCCGCCGGAGAGGTGCTGTTCTTCAGCCCCGTGTTCAATTTCGCAGATTCCTGCGTCACGGTGGGCGCCTTCTATCTGCTGATATTCCACTGGAAATTCTTCGTAAAAGAAGAAAGCAAATAAAAAAAGTCCTGCGAAACCGCAGGACTTTTTTGTTTCAGGATATCTTTCTTTTAGAAGAGATATGCAACACCGAAGTGGAGGCCGCTGGCCTTTGTGGTAACGTTGTCTGAGCTGTTACGGTCGAGCAGACCGGCATTGTAGCCGACGCTCACGCGCACCATATCCATTACATCGAGGGCAACACCGCCGCCGATAAGGATGTCGAGCGGTTTGTAGCTGGAATTGTCGCCATAGTTGTCACCCTCTACGCTTACTCCACCGGCAGATACAGTCGTCTTTGAAGAAATGCCATAGCTGAGGGTGGGGCCTGCGAAGGGAACGAGCTTGAAGCCGTCTGCAACTTCGATTGCATAGTTGAACAGAACGGGAACAGCAAGATAGTTCTCTTTCGTGGTAACATTGTCGCCTTTGTAGCTATACATTGCGAAATCTACTCCGGGAGCAACTGCGAGGCCGCTCACAAGTTCGATGTTGTAGCTTGCACCTACATAAAGTCCGCCGAGGCTGTTGTCGTTGTCATTGAAGTTCTTGGTACCATAACCGACACCGACACCAATCTGTGCATTTGCACCAATAGCTGCTACAGCTGCAAGTGCAAGGGTAAGAATGATTTTTTTCATTTTTTAAGTGTTAAATATTAAGGGTTAAAATTATTCTGTCTATAAGATGCCTATTCGGCAGTCTCCGCTGCAACTTCTTCGGCCACAGGAGTTTCGCTTTCGGCGACTTCTATTGTATTTTCGTCCACAGCCTCTGTGGCCGCAGCAGCCTCTTCGGCTGCTGCAGCTTCAGCTGCTTTGGCTGCCTTGCAAGCCTGATACTTGGTGTAGCCCCAGTATCCTCCGCCTGCAAGCAGGAGAATGACCAAAGTCCAGATCAAGAACTTGCGCCTGCGTACCTTCCTGGCCTCTGCGGGATCCACTGCCTTGAGCTTGGGATACTTCACGAGGCTGGTAAGGCTCTTTCCGAACTTGGGCTTCACATAGGCGGCGGAGTTCACGGCCCAGCCGTTGGCATTCAGCACGGGACCGAGGTCGCGCCTGCGGAGCTTGCGCCAGGCGATGAACATGCTGGGCAGCGAGATGATCAGCATGATGACAAGCACGATGAGCAGGAACTGCCAGAAATTGAGTTTTGAGATTCCCTGAGCGAGTTTCACCAGGAACTGACCAATCAGGCCGATAGCCATGCCAATGGCTGCGAATATACCGGCGAACTTGGCAATGTCGAAGGTGCTGGTCACGGCCGCTGCGGGATTGGTCCCGGAGGTGGCCTTGTCGGCAGATGCGGTCAGGTTGGCCATGGACTTGCCCTCCTTCTCGGCAGCACTCTTGTCCACCTTGTCGGAGATCCACTTGGCCACCTTCTTATAAGGTGCCCAGAAGGCTTGACGTATGCTTATGGGATTATCTACGATGCTGGTGACGGTGGCGTCGTACTGCTCTCCGTTGCGATCGTAGAAGATGGCGTTCTTGCCGGGGCGCAGGCCGTCCACGTCACCGTCGGTAAGCACTGCGGCGATGGGGAAGCCCTTTCCGGTAACCTTGTTGATGCAGTCGCAGTAGAGGATGTACATTCCGCTGAGGCTGGAGATATCTCCCTTCTTGCCGGCGTTGATCACCTTGATGCAGAGGTCGGTGCTGCGCTGCTCGATGTAGAGGCGGCCGGCCTGGAAGATGGCCTTATCTTCCTTGGAATAGAAATCCTGGAATACCACATAGTTCTTGAGGAACTTGTAGAAGTCGCGCACATAGTGCAGGAGCTTGTCCACTGCCTCGATGCTGAGGGCTTCGGGCTCGAGGGCCTTGTCCTTTTCGATGAGCTCGAGCAGGGCTGCTTTCTGGTCGGCCTTGATGGCGGCCTTGACCGCATCGATTCCGAGAGGTTCTACCTCCGCACCCTTCTTGGCGCCCTTCCAGGCGGTATAGGCGTCGAACTTGGCGAGCACTGCCTGCCATTCTTCTTCTTTGATTCCATCCTTCTTGGGGAATTCCACGTCGAATACCAGGGCTTTTACGCTATCGAAAGCTGCCTTCCAAGCAGGGTTGATGCCGCCCTTCAGGGGAAGCACTCCGTCTGCGCTGGGGCGGGCGAGGGGATAGCCGGCAATCTGGTCCGCGGCTGCAGCCATGTCGCCGTCGCTGATGGCGCCGACCTTATCGACCGAAACATCCACTACGCCGGCAACTGCATCGTCGAAGGAGATGAGCTTGCAGCGCATGAAGTAGTCTGCGACCTTGGCCTTGATGGCCTCGCAAGCTGCCAGGGCTGCCTCGGTATTGTCGCCGAAGGGACCTTTGACCTCTTCTGCCTTCCAGGCGCTGTAGTCCGCGCAAGCAGCGTAGAAGGCCTCGATCTGATCGGCATTCACGCCGTCCGCTCCGCTGCGGTCCTTGGCGGAACCGACTGTGGCGGCGATGTTCTTGATAGTCTCTTTCAGGGCCTCGTCATCGGCGCTGGCCTCGGTGATGATGCCGTCCCCGTTGAACTGGGTCTCGGCAAAGATCTTTTCGTTGTCGGCAGTGTCCTCGAGCGAGATGCTCTTCTTGTCGAGCTTGAGGTTGGCGAGTATCTGCTTTGCGGATTTCTGAAGCTTGGCACCCTCTTCGTTCTCGGTGTTGAAGTCGCTGAGTTTCAGTTCTCCCTGACCCTTGAGAAGGATGTCAGGATCCTTGATAGCGGAGGTGATCCACTGTGAGGTGGCAATCACTTCGTCCACGTGGATGCGCCCGTCGCCGTCGGTATCGAGCAGCTTGAGCGTCTTCTCGTCGAATTCCAGACCAGTGGTAGGGCAACTCAGAACCGTCCATTTCTTACGGTCCAGGCTTGCCAGATTAGCAATATCGGCTCCGCTCTCGAGCTTTACCCGGACGGACCCTCCTACGGAAGCATACTTCCAATTGTAGTTTTCTTTCATATCGAGGGGTGTTTATTAGAATTCGAGTACTGCAACTATGGGATAGTGGTCGGATATATAAGGAATATCCAGATAGGTCTTGGTGATGGTCTCGAACGAAGGCACGGCGCTGAAGTCGGACTCGTAGATGTAGTCGATGACATTGTGGCGGCCGGCATTGCCCCAGCCATTGTAGGTAGGCAGGCTGTCGGTCTTGGCAGCAACTTCGCGTGCGGATACCATCCGGCCCACGAGCGACAGCAGGCAGGAATCTCCGAGATGGACGTTGAAGTCCCCGGTGAGAATCATAGGATAGCCTTCGGGATTGATGTCTTTGATACGGTCCACTATCAGACTGAGGCCCTTTGCGCGGGCTTCTATTCCTCTATGGTCGAGGTGGGTATTCACATAATAGTAGTTCTTCTTGTCCTTCTTGTCCTTGAGCAGGGCCCAGGTGGCGGTACGGCGGCATCTTGCATCCCAGCCAAAGGAAGGCTCCTCGGGAGTCTCGGACAGCCAGAAGTTCCCCCATTTGATCATTTCCTGGGTCT
Organism: Bacteroidales bacterium; assembly: GCA_024692185.1. Classification (GTDB taxonomy): domain Bacteria; phylum Bacteroidota; class Bacteroidia; order Bacteroidales; family UBA932; genus Cryptobacteroides. The sequence continues at coordinate 34,317 of JAILMV010000179.1, forward strand.
TGGTGTTCCAGAAGATGGCCATTACTTCACCTTTTTCTTTTCCGTCATCGCGAGGTACGCCCACATATTTGTAGTCGGGGCAGTTCTCGTCGAGATAAGCAAGCTGGTCCGGAAGGGCTTCCTGTACGCCGAAGATGTCCGGTTTCTGCTCCGCAATCATTGCGGCAGATGCGCTCTTGCGGTTTTCCCAGTTGTTGTCCCCGTCCTTGGCATTGCTGTTACGGACGTTATAAGAAATAACTTTCAGCGAGTTGTCGCCTTTCTGGCAACTCTGCACTGCCGGAAGAAGAATGGCAATGCTTGCAATGAACAAAAGAACCCTTTTCATTAGTTTGGAATTAGTATAGTACACAAATGTAGTTTTTTTCTCTCATTTGTCAAAATAAAAGAATTTCTCTACATTTGCAGTCCCGTTCGTGGCCAGAACGCCCGGCGGGCACGCTTTGCAGCTTGAAATGCTGCACTGCGTCTTTAAGGAGGAATGGCCGAGTGGTCGATGGCGGCAGTCTTGAAAACTGTTGTGCGGCAACGCACCGGGGGTTCGAATCCCTCTTCCTCCGCAAAGCGGAAGCAAAAAGTCCTGACGAGCTTGCTCGATCAGGACTTTTTGATTATGGTTTGCAAAGCCCGCCGCAGGCGGGAGGGATGTCGGAGGGCGAAGCCCGACGAAATCCCTGAGGAAGAGTGCCTCCGCGGTTCGCGCTGTGGCGCTCATCTCCTATTCGTCGGGCAGCGTTGCCCACCAGCCGCACCCCATTTGTACCCAAAAACAATTAACCATATCATACGAAGAGGATACGACACAGCAAAGAGCCCTACGCTTCACAAGCTTAGGTGAGTCAGCTGGTTTTCAAGTGATCCATTGTAGCAGTCCTGAAAAATCGCTACCTTTGTGTCAATAAAGCGGAGTTTATCGGCATTGACTTTGATTAAACGCTTAATTTCTGATCGCCATGAGATTTCGCATCACTTACTTGCTTTGCATAATTGTTCTGGGCCTGCTCCCGGGATACCGCCAGTTCGTATGCTTCGGCCAAACGATACTGCAGCATAATTTTGCGGACACGTTGCATATAACGATCAATAAAGGATTGATCACCGTGCCGGTAGAAATCGGAGGGCAGATCCGGCCGATGATTCTCGACACGGGGGCCGGGATGAGCGTCTGGACAGCAGAG
>JAILMV010000182.1 GCA_024692185.1 Bacteroidales bacterium
AGGCTGCGTGCTTTCTGCCACCGGCTGTGTGGCCACGGGCTCTTCGGCCACGGTCCGGGCCTTGGGTGCTGCCACGGCCCTTAGCTGCCGAGCAGTGGCCTTGAGGGCCGGTGTAGCGGCCTCTACGGCCTGGGGTTCGACCATGGTTTCAGATGAGACCGGCGCAGTATTCTCTGCTACCAGAGCTTCTGAAGAATTGATATTTATAAGTTTGGAATTGTTGTCGGAGGTTCCGATAAAGAAGATTCCAAGGGTGACCGCAGCGGCCATCGCAAGAGCAGCACCAGCCCAGTACCACACACGGTGTGCGGCAGCTGCGGGAGCTCCCTGAATAGCATCGAGCCTGGACGATATAGCTCGCCAGGCCCCTGCTGGAGCAGGTTCCTGTGCGTCCTCCATCATCGACCGGACTTGAAGGTCAAAATCCTCTTTAATATTATTCTGCATCTTAAAACTTCTCTTTAATCTTGTTCTGCAGCAAAGCCCTCGCACGCTGTAACTGCGAGCGGGAGGTGGTTTCCGAAATCTCCAGGGCCTCCGCAATTTCTTTGTGGGAGAAGCCCTCCACGACGTACATGTTGAACACCGTCCGGAATCCGGGAGGCAGGGCGGCTATCATCTTGCACAACTCCTGATATCCTATATTCTGGATGGGCGTGGGATCGTCGCTGCTGATGTTCCAGGCAACGTCCACATCGTCACTTTGCTTGAGTACGTCTTTTTTCCGTAAACTCATCAATGCCGTATTGACAAAGATCTTCCGGGCCCAGCCTTCGAAAGATCCCTCTCCCGAATAGCTGTCCAGCTTGGTAAACAACGTCACGAAACCATCCTGCAGGATGTCGGCAGCTGCTTCCCTGTCCCCTCCCATATAACGCATGCATACTGCAAACATCTTGGAAGATAGGGCATCGTAAACAGCCTTTTGCGCGCGCCTGTCCCCATCTTTGCATTGCGCGATGGTTTCGGGCCCGATGGCATTGCTTGCCTTGCCGTTTTCCCTCTCTCGATTTTTAAGATGCACTTTATTCCCAAAAAGTTGCATCCGGCAAAAATTGTATATGCAAAAGTAACCAATTAACTCTAAAAAAGCACTATTTTTGTACATATTGCTTTGTATGAGGAAATCTGCTTTTATAATAACGGCCCTGCTCCTTATCAGCGCCTTCTGCGCCGGGGCCCAGACAGCCAGGGACAGCAGCATCGTCGAAACGGTGTTCGTCCGCGCCATCAGCCTTATGCAGACCGGCAATGTGGATGAGGCTATCAGCCATCTGGAATATATCAGGAAACTCCGTCCAAACGACGACGCAATAAACTACTATCTCGGCGGAGGCTATGCCATCAAAGGCAAGTATAAGGAGAGTGAAGAATGCCTCTTGAAGGCCGTGAAGGCCGATTCCAGCAATGTCTGGTATCAGGACGGGCTGGCCAACTTCTACCTGAACACCGGACGCGGAGCCCAGGCTGCGGACATCTACCTCCGACTGATGGAGGAGCATCCTTCGAAATACACCAACGCATATACCCTGACCCTGCTCGGGAACAAGAATCTGACCGAATACAAGGACTCCCTGGCCATCGAGAACTTCGACAAGGCCCTGATGCTGGCCCCGGAATACACCCCGGCCATACTGGGCAAGAGCGAGGCCTACCGCATGCAGGGGAACATCCCCGGATTCTTCGCCCAGGTAAACGAGATGGTGCAGAACCCGGCCATCAATCCTCCGGCAAAGTGCGACTATGTAAACCAGATACTGCAGCACATAGACTACAACTTCTACCGTATGTGGGGAGCCCAGCTGGATTCGCTGGTCAGCGGCTGCGCGGCGGTGCATCCCAAGGACAGCAGCGCCCTCCGTCTGGCAGGGAGCTGGTTCTACGGGACCGACCGCAAGGAGAAAGGCCGCGAGTATTTCTCCCGCTTCGAAGAGGCCTTCCCCGACAATCTGGACGCCCAGTACCTGAAACTGCAGGTGCTGATGGACGACGGTGCCACCGCCAAGGAACTGATAGACCAGTGCGAGAAGATAGTCCGCATAGGCGGAGAGGATAATCCCAAGGTGATGCCGGCCCTGGCCACCATCGGGGACACCTACCACCAGCTCGGGCAGGACAAGAACGCCTTCAAGGCCTACGACAGGGCCCTCAAGGCCGACCCCGGCTATCTCCCGGTACTCAACAACTACGCCTACTACCTCTCCCTCCAGGGGAAGAAGCTCAAGAAGGCGGAGGCAATGAGCCGGATAACGGTGGAAAAGGATCCGGACAACGCCACCTATCTGGACACCTACGGATGGATACTCTATCTCCGTAAACAATATCAGAAGGCCAAGCCCTACTTCAAGCATGCCATGCTCTACGGAGGAAGGGACAGCGCCGTAATACTGGAACACTATTCCAAGGTCCTGGAGGCCCTGGGAGAATACGATCTGGCAAGGTCGTTCCGCATCCTGTCCGAAAACAAGAAAGAAGCCGAATGAGAAGACTCCTCCCCATACTGCTTGGCCTGTGCATGATCTGCACCCAGGGCATCGCCCAGAACAAATCCGACAAACAGAAGAAGTTGGAGAGGGAGATCGCCATACTGGACCAGCAGCTGAAGGAGAATGCGGGCAAGGTCAAGAACGCCAATACCGCCCTGAAACTCACCCGGAAGAAGATAGGCTCGCGCAAGAGCCTGGTAGCAGAAAGCGACGCGCAGATCTCCGCCATCGACGGGCAGATCCGCCAGAAAAACCATAAGCTGGACAGCCTCCGCAAGCGTTACGGGCTGCTCAGCTCGAACTACGAAAAACTGGTGCGCACGGCCTACAAGAACCGCGACTCCCGTATCTGGTACATGTACCTGCTTTCCAGCGATGACCTGACACAGGGCCTCAGGAGATACTCATATCTGAAGAATATGGCCAGCGGGCTGAACGCCCAGGCCACGGACATAAAGGACACCCAGGGGCGCATAGAGGAAGAGAAAGCTGAACTGGAGAAACTGCGCACAGATGCATCCCAGCTCAGGAAGTCCAGGGTCAAGGAACTGAAGCAGCTGCAGGACGACGAATACAGTTCCCAGAAACTTGTGAACCAGCTGAAGAAGGACAAGGCCCGCTACCAGAAAGAGCTGGCCGCCAAGAAGAAGCAGGTGCAGGCCCTCAACGCCCAGGTTAACAAGATGGTGAAGTCCTCGGCCAAGAAGCCCCGCACCGAGGTGGACGAGAAACTGGACAAACAGTTCTCCGCCAACAAGGGCCGGCTGCCCTGGCCTGTGGACGGAGTGGTTACCGAGACCTTCGGCAAGCACTATCATCCGGTTTACAAGAACGTGGAAATGCCCTTCAACAATGGGCTCAACATATCTACAAGCAAAGATTCCGCCATCAAGGCCGTATTCGACGGCACCGTTACGAACGTGGTGATGATCCCGGGCTATAACCAGTGCGTGCTGGTGCAGCACGGAGGGTATTTCACCTTCTACTGCAAACTTGCAAGCGTCAACGTGAAAGCAGGGCAGAAAGTCAAGACCGGCGAGGTCCTGGGCCGCGTGGACACCATCACAGGCGAAACCCAGCTCCACTTCGAGCTCTGGGAAGGCAAGACTCCGAGGAACCCGGAACTTTGGCTGAAGTAAACCGGAATCAGATAATCAACTGACAGACGACTTTCCCTATCCAGGCGAACACCCAGGCGACTGCAATAGTGTAGGCGCAGATGCCCCAGGCCCAGCTCCAGCGCCCTGTCTCGTTCTTGATGGCGACGAAGGTGGCTATGCAAGGGAAGTACAGCAGCACGAAGATCATGAACGCGACGGCTACCGGCAGAGGCACGGTCTGCTTGAGGGCACTCTGCAGCACGGTATCGTTCTCGTCGGCCTCTTCCAGCTCCTCTCCGGCATACATCACTCCCAGAGAGCTGACTACCAGCTCCTTGGCGGCAACGCCGGTGAGCAGGCCCACGTCCATCCTCCAGTCGAAGCCCAGCGGGTCAAGTGCGGGAGCGATTGCCTTGCCCACATGGCCGAGGTAGCTCTGCTCCTGCTGCTCGGAAGCTGGCAGCTGTTCGTTCTTGGGGTAGTAACCCAAAGCCCAGATGACCACGGATGCTATGAGGATGGTGGTTGCCATCTTCTGCAGATACTGCTTACCCTTCTCCCAGGTGTGGCGGCCGATGGCCTTGGCCGTAGGGATGCGGTAGGGCGGCAGCTCCATCACGAAGGGCAGGTCGTCGTCCTTTATCATCTTCTTCAGCACCAGGGCGGAAAGGATGGCCAGCAGCACGCCCAGGGCATAGATGCAGAGCAGGGCGAGGGCTGCGTGCTTAGGGAAGAAGGCACCGACCAGCAGCACGAAGATGGGCAGCCTGCCGGCGCAGCTCATGAAGGGCACGAGGGCAATCGTGATGATGCGGCTCTTGCGGCTCTCGATGGTACGGGTAGCCATAATGGCAGGCACGTTGCAGCCGAATCCCATGACCATGGGGATGAAGCTCTTACCGTGCAGGCCGAGATGGTGCATCAGCTTGTCCACTATGAAGGCCGTACGGGCCATATAGCCGGTATCCTCCATTATGGAGATGAAGAAATAGAGAATGAGGATGTTGGGGAGGAACACCAGTACACTCCCCACACCCGCTATGATGCCGTCCACCACGAGGTCCTTCAGCCAGCCATCCACCATGACGGACGCAACCAGGTCGCCGAACTTGCCGACCAGCCAGTCGATCCAGTTCATCGGATATTCACCAAGGGTGAAGGTTGCGTAGAAAATGAGATATAATATGGCTATAAAGATGGGGAAGGCCAGCCACTTGTTGGTGACTATGGCATCGATCTTATCCGTAAATGTGTGCCTGGGAGCCTTGCTGCCGTGGGTATAAGTCTCAGCCAGGGCGCCCTGGATGAATGCGTATTTGGCATCCACTATCGCAGATTCGGCATTGGTGCCGAGGATGCGCTGGATGCGCTCTTCTTCCTCGTCGCGGGCGGCCTTGACCTCGGCTGCGAAGGGCAGGGGCGCGATGACCTTGGCGATGTCGGAATCGTTTTCCATATATTTTATGGCCAGGTAGCGGGTAGAGTAGCGGGCGCGCAGGTCCTGGTCCTGCTGGAGAATCAGCTTGACGCGGTCTATGCTCTGTTCCAACTCATGCCCGTGGTTGATATGGATGTGACGGGCAAGGCGGGGGGACGGGCCCTCGCACATCTCTATAATGGTGTCGAAGAGTTCGGGAACGCCTTTTCCGCTGCGGCAAACCGTAGGGCAGATAGGCATACCGAGCAGATGACCGAGTTGTTCGGTGTCGATATTGTCCCCTTTTTCCTGGAGTTCGTCGAACATGTTCAGGGCCATCACCACCGGCAGGTTCATGTCGATGAGCTGGGCGGTAAGATAGAGATTGCGCTCGATGTTGGAGGCGTCCACCACGTTCAGGACCACGTCCGGAGTCTTCTCCAGAAGGTTCTTACGGACGTAGAGTTCCTCGGGGCTGTAGGCCGAAAGGGAATAGGTGCCGGGAAGGTCCACCAGGGTAATCTTGTAGCCCTTGTATTCGAACTTTCCTTCTTTGGCATCTACCGTGACGCCACTGTAGTTACCCACGTGCTCGTGGGAGCCGGAGGCGATATTGAAAAGGGATGTCTTGCCGCAGTTGGGGTTGCCCACCAGGGCCACGCGGATATTGTGGCTGCGCTCGAAGGCGAGGTCGCGGATTTCCCTGTCGAGAATGGCCGGGAGCGACTCGCCAGCGTGTTCGCTGGCAATATGCTGCTTTGCCTCTTCCTCGCTGATGACCTCAATCTTGGAGGCCTCCTCGCGACGGAGCGACACTTTGTAACCTAATATTTCGTATTCGATAGGATCCTTGAGAGGAGCGTTAAGAATCACCCTGACGGCCTTGCCGCGGATGAAACCCATTTCAATAAGGCGCTTGCGGAAGCTTCCGTGACCGGAAACTTTGGCAATGACGGCCTTTTCGCCTGTATGTAATTCTGACAGCTGCATTTTCGCCGGCAAAGATACGCGTGCGCGCGATTAGCTGCAATACCAAATTATAGGTATTTATTGTTTTTGCGGGGGCCGGAACGGTATTGACTTTCGGAAAAGAGACAAAAAATTGTTATTTTGGCGAACCGCCCTACTTTTTGCAATAATTTTGCAGTAAAAAAAAGGCACTAAAGCTTCATTTATGGCAGAACCTATAAAAACTTCCCGCAGGATCCAGACATCGGTCCTGAACGCAGCGGAACACAAAGCCCTGGTATGGCTTGCTGCACGTCAGCCCAAATGGGTTACATCAAACACCTTGACCTGGATAGGAATCGCGGGATCGGTAATCATAGCCGCAGGCTATATCCTCTCCAATTGGGACATTAACTGGCTATGGCTGGCCACCTTCGGCTTCCTGGTCAACTGGTACGGGGACTCCCTCGATGGCAACCTGGCCCGTTACAGGGGCACCCAGAGGCCCGTCTATGGCTATTATCTGGACCATACGGTGGACGCAATCAACGAGGTCATGATGTTCATGGGCATAGGCCTCTCCGCCCTGCTCAATATCTGGATTGCGGTAGCAGGACTCATCCTGTATCTGCTCCTTACCTTGAACGTGAGCATGAATGCCCATCTCAAGAAAGAATTCAAGCTCACCTATGCCAAGATGGGGCCCACCGAGCTGAGGCTTATCCTCATAATAATCAACACCCTGTTCATCTTCGTACGCCCCTTGCGTGAGTACTCCGATACCATCACCCTCTTCGGTCAGGATTTCGCCATCGGTATCTTCGACTATATCGGCGCAGTAATAGTGGTCATGCTCGCTCTGGTGTACATCGTAACCATCATCAAGGATCTGGACGAGTATGCCAAGATGGACCCTCCTAAACCCTGGAACGGTTAATGGCGATACTCCCTATAGAAGAAATAGAAAGGCTGGTGCCCGCTTTCCGAGGAAAGGTCGGGAATGCGGTAGCGCGCGGCCTTCTGCATTTTCTCAAGGTAGATACAATCGAAAAGCTCAACGAACAGCTGAGCCCGAATAAAGGGCCGGAATTCGCCAAGGCCGTGCTGGAAGCAGCGGGGCTGAAATATACCTTGGACGGGCTGGGCCGCGAGGAGGCCATGGAGCGATTCCGGAGCATTCTTCCTGAAGGACCGTTCATAACCATCAGCAATCATCCTATAGGCAGTCTGGACGGGTTGGCCCTGATAGATTTCTTCGGTCATCTGAGGGATGATTACAAATTCATGGTGAACGAGATTCTGGCCCGTTTCGAGTCGCTTAGGCCAAGCCTGATAAGCGTGAATCCCAACGGAAACATTATCGCCGCACCCACGGCCCGCAGCATTGCAGGCGTCAGGAAGGCAAAAGAGCATCTGGAGAAAGGCGGAGGGCTGGGGCTCTTCCCTTCCGGGGCGGTATCCGACAAGAAACTGGGAAAGCTGCCCGAGAACGAGCCCAGAGTTCGCGACCGCGACTGGCAGATGAGCATCATCAAGTTCATCCGCAACGCCGGAGTGAGCGTGCTCCCCATCCACCTTCTGGACGGAAATTCCTCATTCTACTATAATCTTGGCCTGATAGACTGGAGAGTGCGCCTTCTGCGCCTCCCCTCCGAAATGCTTAACAAGGCAGGAAAGACCCTTCGCATGGCCTCGGGTCCGCTTATCAGTCCGGAACAAATAAAAGCCGCAGCAAATCTGGAAGAGCTCCGGAAAATGCTGCGGGCAAGTGTCTATTCACTCAGGTAGTTACTGCTCGTCTATACCCTTGTCTTCGCCCACAGGGCCATAATTGTCGTGGATTTCATCTGTGGGTTTGGGGACCGCGTCGCGGACCTTGTTCAGCAGATAGAAAACCAGTCGTACCACTGCCGTGATTACCAGCAGCGTGATGGCGAAAATGGTGAAGAATAAAAATAACATATCTATTCAGCTAAGCAGGAATCCATAACTTCCTTGATGAGGCCCTTGTCCAGGTTTTGGCCGATGAACACTATCTTCTGCATACGGTCACCATATTTCTGGTCCCAGTCACGCTGAAGTGAAGGATCGCTTATTATAAGCTCCGCCAGCCTGTCCTTGGGCATGGCGGCATACCAGAGCCCGGCTTCGCGCAGACTCTTCTGCACGCCGGCCTGCTCGTAGAGATAGCATTTATCGATGTCGTCCGTGAAGTAGCAGAGGCCTTTCGCACGAATGATGTTCTTGGGCCAGAGGCGGGCCACGGCATAATCGAACTTGTTAAGATCCATTGCAGGGCGGGCGTAGTACACATAGGTTCCTATGTTGTACTCCTCCACCTCTCCGCCTTCATGGTGATGGTGGTGATGATGATGCTCGTGATCATCGTCGTCATCGTCGTCATCATCGTGATGACCGCCTTCGATTTCGGAAATCCAGGCCGCAGAAGTAGCCACCTCGTCGAAATTGAATCTGTCCGTATTGATGAGCTTGTCCAGATCCACCTCGCCGAAATCACACTCTATTATCTCTGCACCGGGATTGAGGGCGTGCACTATGTCGCGCACCCGCTTCAGTTCCTCGGGCTTGACGGAAGAAGCCTTGTTCAGCAGAACTATGTTGCAGAACTCTATCTGCTCGATTACCAGGCGCTCCAGATCCTCCTCGCCTATGTTTTCCTTGGTAAGGGCATCCCCGCAGGCGAATTCGCTCTGCATTCGCAGGGCATCCACGACCGTGACTATGCAGTCCAGTTTGGGGTTGATCAACTGCTTGGGACCTATCTGGGGCACGGAGCAGATGGTCTGGGCAATAGGGCCGGGTTCGCAGATTCCACTGGCCTCGATCACTATGTAATCGAACTTGTCCATCTTGCAGAGCTCGGCAAGCTGGGCCACCAGGTCCATCTTCAGGGTGCAGCAGATGCAACCGTTCTGCAGGGCAACCAGGCTGTCGTCGCTGCTGCCGACCACGCCGCCCTTCTGTATGAGTTCGGCATCGATGTTCACTTCGCCTATGTCATTCACGATTACGGCGAACTTGATACCCTTCTTGTTGGTCAGGATACGGTTAAGGAGCGTTGTCTTGCCGCTTCCGAGATAGCCGGTAACCAGAAGTACCGGTATCTGCTTTTCTTCGAGGTTTATTGTCATTTTGTCAAAAAAAGTCTATTTGCAATTCTAATCAATAATTGTCAAAGATTGTTCCAAGAATGCATTATCTTTGTGTATGAATTATTTTAAAACCTCCATCCTGGCAGCTATTCTTCCCTTACTATTCTCGTGTGGCCAGGCACCTGAAACCACTTGGATCAACCCTATAGACCATTCCCTCTGGCGTGGAGAACGCGCAGGAGCAGTTGTAATGGTGCAGGACTCATTGGAAATTTCCGGACTGCGCGCCAGCGTCAAGGGAATTCCTTTCGCCGAAGTGCATCCTCTGACATATGTCACTGGAGATGTCCTCGGAGAAGGTTTTCGTCAGTGCGGATGGAGGAAGAACAAGAAAGAATGGGATTCCATCCGCGTTGCCGACCGCATCTGCAACGACAAGGTGGTCACTCCCGTAGCAGGCGAACCCCAGAAATTCTGGCTTTCCGTCAAGGTTCCCGCCGACTGCAAGCCCGGGCACTACGATGGCAGCGTGAAGATCAGCGGAAAAGGCATGAAGACCGTCCGCGTGCCCTTCAGCATCGAGGTGGCCGACAGGACCCTTCCCCCCGCCAAGGACTGGGAATTCCATCTTGACCTCTGGCAGAACCCCTACTCCGTGGCCCGCTATCATAATGTGGAGCCCTGGAGCGAAGAGCATTTCAAATATCTCAAGACCGAGATGCAGCCCCTCGCCGATGCAGGGCAGAAGGTCATCACCGCCACGATCCTCGACCGTCCCTGGAACGGGCAGACCGAGGATGCCTTCGGCTCCATGGTGGTAAAGACCCTCGACGCCGACGGCAACTGGGCCTATGATTATTCCATATTCGACCGTTGGGTAGAGTTTATGATGTCCCTGGGTATCGACAAGCAGATCAGCTGCTTCACCATGATTCCCTGGAAGCTCACCTTCGACTATGTGGATGCCGCATCCGGAGAGACCAAGTTTATCACCGCCGCCGCGGACAGCCCCGAATACAGGGACTACTGGCAGCCTTTCCTCAAGGATTTCGCAGCCCACCTCAAGCAGAAGGGCTGGTTCGAGAAGACCTGCATAGCCATGGACGAGCGCCCTATGGAAGCAATGCAGGCCTGCCTGGAGGTAATCCACGGAGCAGTTCCGGACTTCAAAGTGTCCCTCGCTGGTAGCTATCACGAAGAAATTGCAGACCAGATTTACGACCTTTGCGTCGGCCTGCTCCATCCTTATGAAGATGAAATCATAAATGAGCGACGCGCCAAAGGAATGGTCAGCACCTATTATACTTGCTGCTCCGAGAGATACCCCAACACCTTCATGGTTTCCAATCCTATGGAAGCCTGCTGGCTGGGCTGGATGGCCCTGTACGGCAATTATGACGGATATCTGCGCTGGGCATTCAACTCCTGGACCAAAGACCCCGTGAACGACGCCCGCTTCATCCACTGGCCCGCCGGCGACTGCTATATGGTATATCCTGACGGATGCAGCAGCGTCCGCTTCGAGAGAGTGGTCGAAGGCTTCCAGGATTACGAGAAGGCAAGTATTCTCCGCAAAGAATGGGAAGCAGCCGGAGAGAGCGACAAGCTCCGTCAGCTGGAAGAAGCCATCAATCTATTCACCGTTCCCCGTCTTGGAGAAGAAGGCCCCGAACACGCACTTTCCGTAGCCCGCAAAGCCCTCGAACTCTAGGCTATTTGTGCCTGGAAAGCAGTTCCCTGCGAAGATCGTCAAGGCTCACGCCCATTATGTTGTTCACCACCAAAAGGTGATACAGCAGGTCGGAGGCTTCATAGACGTAGCGCTCGCGATTACCTGAAACCGCCTCGATAACGGTCTCCACGGCCTCCTCGCCCACTTTCTGGGCGGCTTTGTTCACGCCTTTCCCGAAGAGATAGCTGGTGTAGCTGCCCTCGGGCATCTCCTCGCGGCGCTTGCGCACCACGTCCTCCAATGCACCCAGGAAACCCTCTTCTTCGGGAGTATCGAAGCAGGAGGTGGTACCCCTGTGGCAGGCGGGGCCGTCGGGACGGACGGTCACAAGCAGGGTATCGGCATCGCAGTCGGGGTACATCTTCTCGAGGTGCAGATAGTTTCCGCTGGTCTCCCCTTTTGTCCATAGTTCCTTGCGGGAACGGCTCCAGAAGGTCACCAGGCCAGTTTCCACCGTCTTGTCGAAGGCGGCCTCGTTCATATATGCCAGCATCAGCACCTTCTTGGTGCGGCTGTCCTGGACTATGACGGGAAGCAGCCCGTCGCTGTTTTTCTCCAAGTTAAAATCTGAAAACTTCATAATGGTCTTACATTGATTCCCTGCTCTATCAGGGCCTGTTTCAATACTGGTATGGGGATTTCCCCGCTGTGGAAGATGCTCGCCGCAAGGGCGGCGTCGGCGCATCCTTCCGTGAGTGCTTCCGCAATATGGGCTATGCTGCCGGCACCCCCGGAAGCGATTATGGGGATGCTCAGGGAGGC